>CACXEU010000028.1 GCA_902766735.1 uncultured Lachnospiraceae bacterium | reverse complement strand
TCAAGGTTTCTCGGGGATGGAAACAAGATGAAATCTAATCGTTACTATTATCTGGTAGATGATCCGAGTCTGACTTTTGATGACTTGATGTGGAGTCAGTTAAGCAGCAATAGCCATGATTGGATTCCACAAAAGGAACTTTTCTGGACTTATGATTCTTCCGGAGACCAGGATGGCTGAGGGTCATCAATCATTAAATAGCCATCGGTCTTTGTTACAATCTGATATTGATCTTCATAGACGATTTCTCCCGGACTATTGGTATAAACGAGAAAGTAGGGCTGATGATAGCGTTCCAGTAACCAAAGTGCCGGACGAATCATTTTCATCATTTCCTCAGAGTTCTCTGTTTTAAACCAACAGACAACGGACTCCTGGTTTCTACATTGTGGGGGCCAGGGAAGATTTTCCGCAAACCAACTGTCAATTTCACGATAAAGACCAGCATCTTCTTCGTCCATAACATTTTCCTGGAGCATTTTCATAAACATGCTAAAAACACCTTTCGCATACATGGTGTTTCGAGTTAGCTCTTTTCCTTGGATTCTTACATATTTGTATTGTAAATGCTTCATTCTGTCACACCTCCCATCGATGTAAAATACGTGCGAAATTATTACATTCATTATATCATAGATTGTGTGGATGGTGATTGAAATCTTTGGGGAGAAATGGAGAAGAGAGCTACGGTCTTATAAATAGAAAAAACCGGAATGGGAAATAGAAATCCTGTTCCGGCTTTTGGTTTATTTGGCACTGGCCTGATTGGTGCGACCTATCTCGCGCCAAAGGGCGTCATGAAATATCATGGCTAGTTTTTCCCAGTGTTTTCTCTGTTGTTTTTCTAACAGTAATTGTTTCTTTAGTTTTTCAAGCTCGTCAATCATTAACGATAAATCCTCCTGTACCAGCGTATTTTTTTCGTTTCCCATGAAAAGAATCCCCCGTTGATTATATAAAATACCCGTACCGTTCCATTATACAGGGAGAAAAGGAAATTGTGTAAAGTTTTTATCGAAAAAAATCGACAAAAAACACAAAAAAGGACCTAAATCAGAAAGAATTTGTTGTTCTTTCGACATTAGGTCTTAAAATGTTATTTTTTTAGTTTTCCGGTTTTTTTTGAAAAGTAATAAAGCTTTCCGTTAATTCGTTGCCAACCATAAACCATAGCACCGGAGACTTTATTGAAATAGTAAGTTTTATTTTTCAGGGTAACCCAGCCTTTCTTTAACTGTCCCTCGGAATTAAAATAGTATTTGCTGCCAAGAATTGTAAAGATTTTTCCATGGAAAACAATTCCGTTTCCCTTGGCGAAATAGTTCTTTTCTTTTACGGTAAACCATCCGGATTTCATTTCCCCGGTAGATGAATCCAGATAGAAGGTATTTTTGCCAATTGTTACAAATCCTTTCATCATCTTGGCGTCCGCCGGATTCATATAGTACCATTTTCCATTTTCCTTTACCCAACCGGCAATTTTTTTACCTTCTCCGTTTATGTAATAGGTTGATTTTCCTTTTTTGCAAAAACTTCCGGTGAATTTATTCTTTTGCAATCCGTAATAGGAAACAATGGCGTTCGCATCTGCAATCCCCAGTTTCTGGCGCTGCTTTTTCGTTTTAAAGTATTTATTACATTCCGATTTGTTCGTTACAAATCCGTGCTCGATAATGAGGCTTGGAATGTTCTGGCGTACACCGTTTCGAACAATGGAATAAAAATCGGTTTTTGAACCGTTCGGATAACGAGAAAAAGAAGCGGTTTTCTGAAGAAAGCCACGGTTCGCCAATCCGAGATTTCCCAGTTCTCCCAAAACTAATTTTCCTAATTTATGGGTTTCCTTGTAAACGTTATTGTGGTAACCGGAATGATATGCCGGTAAAATCCGTGAACCGTTTACATTGCTATTATCATCATAGTCAATGTGAAAACTGACTAAAAAGTTTGCCTGAAGTTTTTTTGCCAGATTATTTCTGAAAATCAGACAGGTATCCAGATCCGAACCGGTAGTACAGCGATTGGAGGTTCTTGTCATGTAGACGGTGATGTTACCATAGTGATCTAATTCTTTCTTGCTGTACTTCGCAATGTCTAAAACAACCGCCTCTTCCTTAACGCCATATTTTCTTGCTCCACTATGACGACTATCGTGTCCCGGATCAAAAACAACGACTTTTGATTTTGCAGGATTCAGTGTGGAGACAACATAAGGGGAAGTAGTCGGTTCTTCCGTGGTTGGTTCCTCGGTAGTCGGTTCCTCTATGGTCGATTCTTCCGTAGTAAACTCTTTCGTGGTAGGTTCTTCCGTAGTCGGTTCCTCCGTGGCAAGTACTGTCATAGTCTGCTCGGCCGGAAGGACTTTTGCAGAAATTTCTTGAGACGGTGTCAAGGGATGTAATAATAATGCTGTAGTAAGTAATAACGCGATGCTTTTCTTAGTGTTTCTCATATGTTCTCCTTTATTTTTTAAGTAATACACTAATAATTATTATAATGAAAAAACATATCGTTACAAGGAGAGATTCCATATTTCCGGAATTTTCCAGGTTGGAATCAATTTCAATGTGTGTTAAAATAAAAGTGTTTTTGGGAACGGATAAACAATTGAATATCGGAAAGGAGGCAGTGCAAATGGATTATTTTCCAATATTGCAGGACTTGTTGAAGTTACACACCATTGTATTCCTACTGATCGGCGTTGTGTGGGCATTGGTTGCTGGAAAAGTCTTGAAGACCGTGAAAACTTCCGTGATTGCGGTGGCAAGTGGCATTTTGATTTATGCTGTTTGTGAAGCACTTGTACACATTCCTCATGGAGCGTTTGCAGACTTTTTAGCTGTGTTTATTGGAACAATTGCTCTTGGAACAATTCCGGGATATTTGGTATGGATGGTTATCCGCTTACGAAATAACAAGGGGATGGCGGGACAAGCATAAGATGAAACCGCGAACGGTTACTTTTTGTGAAAAAAGTAGCCGTTTTTCCTTGAAACGTGGTAGAATAGACCTATTAAGTTTTACGGAGGTTTATCATGGAAGAAATGAAGACAGAAAATATGGAAGATTTAGGACAGGCATTAGAAGAATCTTATGCATACATGGGAAATGGAGAGTACGATACAGATACTCTGATTGCATGGGAAAAGATTAACAAGTACAAGGAAACGGGGGAAATTCTTCCGGTAACAGTATCCGGTATTGTGAATAAGGGAGTCATTGCCCTGGTGGAAGGCGTGCGAGGATTCATTCCGGTAAGTCGTCTGGATATTAATCATGTGGAAGACACCAATGATTGGCTTGGAAGAGAGATTCGTGTTCGTGTCATTGAAGCGGATATGGAAAAAAGCAAACTAGTGTTATCAGCCAGAGAAATATTAAGAGAGGAATCAGCAGCAGCCAGAAGAGCACAGCGAGAAACAGCAGCAGCACAGATCGCAGTGGATTCTGTTGTGGAAGGAACGGTTGAATCTCTTCAACCATATGGAGCGTTTGTGGATCTAGGAAACGGTCTTACAGGACTTATTCATATTTCACAGCTTTCTCTGGACCGCATTAAGTCACCAAAGGAAGTAGTGGAAGTTGGTCAGAACGTAAAGGCCAAGGTTATTAAGAATGAAGGCGGAAAAATCAGCTTAAGTATTCGTGAATTATTAGAAGAAGAACGTCAGAAAGAAGAAGAGGAAAACCGAAGCAATATCCCTGAGGTGGAAGAAATCGGAACTTCTTTGGGAAGCTTGTTAAGCGGATTAAAATTAGATTAAATATTAAGAAAAAGTGGACCGGTTACAGTGACCGAAGAAAATCCGATTCCTAAGTTCTATCTGGCAACCCAGAAGGTTGAAGAAATTGTAGCTGGTGATGTGGAACTGTTTATTGGGGACACATTAAATGCATACTACAACGTATTTCCTGGAGATGCTTACGATAAATCAGTTCGTTTCGAATCAATGGATGAGACTATTGTTACCGTAAGCAAAGGAAAAACAACAGTTTATGTATATGCAAAGAATGGTTTAACCAAGGAAGTTCAGGTAACTGTTCAGTAAGTAATCTTTTTCAAAAAGGTTTGTAGAATGAATTGGCGGGATTGATGCTTAGGCATCAATCCCGTTTCTTGTGAAAAAACAGTATACAATTTCCATGATTTAGGATATGATTATTTCGAACAAAGGCGTTCTAACAGTTTGTTAGGACGCCTTTTTCTATTGAAACTTTTGAAAAGAGGAAGACAGCATGAAGATTAGTGATATGGAATTGTTGATTGAAATTGTGGAGCATGGAAATTTTTCCGGTGTTGCGAAAAAAAGAAAAGTCTCTACTAATGCAATAATCAAAAAAATGAATAAAATAGAAGAACGAATTCAATTGCGGTTATTGGAGCGAAGTACTCATGGAGTACAGCCTACGAAGGTGGGGCAATATGTTTATGAAGAAACAAAAAGAATGATTGCGGAAATGAATGAAATCTGGATTCGGGCAAAAGAAATTGAGCAAAAGGAAACCGGTGTCATTCGAATCGGAACATCGATTATGCGTCCCTGCAACGAAATTCTTGAACTTTGGAATCAGGTGGAAGAAAAGGAGCAGATTCAGTTAAGCGTTATTCCTTTTGAAGATAAAGCGGAAACCTTTGATGAGATTATCAATAATCTGGGGAGAGACATTGATGTGATTGCCATGGTTTATGATTCCAACAGAATTAAGAACCGATGTCAAACAATGAAATTAGGAGAAGAGGCTTTTGGCGTAATTGTTCCGTCAAACCATAAACTGGCAGGTCTGGAAGAAATTTCCATTGAAGAACTTGCAAAGGAAAAACTAATCATGGTTTATAAAGGGGGAAATAAGGCTCAGGATCAAATTCGAAGAACCATAAAAAAATTGAATCCCAATGTGGATATTATGGAAGTTCCTCACTATGATGCGGAGACAATGAATTTGTGTCAGACATTGAATCGTCCGATGATTGCAACCCAAAGAATGCAGATTAATACGATGCTTCCTTTTGTATCGGTGCGATGGGAATTCCAAAATTCATTCGGATTAATCTATGCGAAAGATGCAAACAGTGAAGTAAAGGCTTTTGTTGAAAAAATAAAAAGAAAAGTATCCGGTTAATTATTTTAAGTGAAAAAGAAGGCTTGAAAAAAGGGAAGATTGTCATGGTTAGAACCAACAGGTTCAAAGAAAAACCGAGTTGGATTGATTGGAATTGTTGGTTTCACCCAAAAGGTTCATAAGGAAGCTTTTGGGGAAAATCTGACCAAGGTTTATAATGGAAAGCCCCCTCTTAATAATCGAAAGAGAAAGGCGGTTTTTCAAAGGGAACGTCATTTGACAACCGCAAAATACTCTGCTATTCTTCAGCGTGTTAACAGGCGAGGGCAAAGGAGTCAGCTGCAGCAAAGACTGCAATTGACTCCTTTTCTTTTTGCAAATCTGCAGATCAATTTTGAGAAATGGTAGGAGGATGTATATGATGAGGAAAATAATGAAAGAACGATGGTTCGGTAAAGTTACTTCCGTTACATTATCGATTACAATGCTATTTTCACTTGTAACCATGGAAGGTGTTAATACAAGTGCTGCAATAACAACGACGAAAGAAATTACAAGACTGGAACGATTACCACAGCCAAGCAGTAGTTATTCTTTCGCGGCAAATGAATTAGGGGTAGTTAATTTTCACCCGACCTGGGGAGACAAACAGCAGAACATTGAGGATATGTTAGAATATGTTGATGAAGCTCACCAGAAGGGTGTGAAAATCTTATTGTTCCCGGAAATGTGTGTTACTGGTTATGTATCATCCAGCAATCCGGAAGCAGAAGATTATAAATGGGCAGTTGAAAGTGCAGAGGAGTTAGATGGTCCGACAGCACAGACTTTTGCAAAGGTATCAGATGAATATGATATGTGGATTGTCTATGGTGCTACACAGAAAATAGAGGGCGACACAATGCACGCTTATAATTCCGCGTTTGCTTGTTCACCGGATGGAGACATCACAGCATATCAGAAAATTCATCCGGTAGAAGGAAGCTGGTGTACACCGGGAGAAACACCGGTTCTCCTGGATGCTGGTACTTATGGAAAGATTGGTTTAAGCATTTGTTATGATACTTATGCAACACCGGAACTGGAACGATATTATTCAGCACAGGGATGTAATTTACTATTGAATCCAACAGCAACATCTCGAAGTTATTCTCTTAGTGATGATTCAAAATGGGAATGGTATTACAAGAACCGTATTGAAAGTGCTGCATCTCGAGAAGGCTTTACCATTTTAAGTGCGGATCTGGTTGGAAAGGATGGTCTTAATGATAAGTATACTTTTCCGGGTGGTAGTGTAATCCTGAATGGTAGCGCAGCTTACTATGGTGGTACGGTAGATGCCAATGGAAAATCCAATGCCAAGGCCGATATCATTACCGGACAGGAGGGATTGGTAACCAATGTGGTGAAATGTTCTGCAAAATCCAGTGGAGCTTGTAACAATAAGGACTTTAATCCGGAATTGTATACGACATTATATAAAGAATTAGGTGATATGCTGGAAAGCGGTGCAACCTTAAAATATAAGAGCACTGCAAAAAGCCAGCCGAGAGCAGCAGTTGTCAACATGACCGGTTACTGGGGCAACAAAAAGAAAACAACGGAGAAAATGATTTCTTACATTAAAGAAGCAGCAGAAAGTGGCGTGGACATCTTAGTATTTCCGGAAACCGTATTATCCGGATATGGATATGTCACACCGGATAAGGATCCGTTCTATCATAAATATGGCGTATCCATGCAGGTAGCAACAGCGGAAACTGTTCCAGGTGAAACGACCTATAAGCTTTCAGAATATGCAAAGAAATACAATATGTATATTGTCTTTGGTATGACACAGAAGGAAAAGAAGTACAAAATGTTCGAAGATGGTGTGGAAAAAGTTTACAATGCAGCAGCAATTCTTTATCCAGATGGAAAGATTGATGCATATCAGAAAATTCATAGAGCTGGCGTGGAAGATAAGTGGTCTGTTTGTGGAACCACCCCGAAGATGATTGATACGGAATGGGGTAAGGTCGGAATTGACATCTGCCGTGATGGACATTTCTATCCGGAACTTGGTCGCTATTACGCAGCAAAAGGATGTACATTATTGATTCACCCTACAGCAACGACTGGAGATGCATGGTATCGGGAAAGCAGAATTGGTTCTTACACAGACCGTGATGGAATGGCTGCATTTACATGTAATCTTTTAGGTGGTGACGGAATCTACAATCCAAGTGGCACGTTTGATCCGACAGATGATGATGCAAACTTTGACGAAGAAGGAAACTTTATTGGTGGCGATGCAATCCCTGAAGAAATAACAAACTATGACAAGACACAGACCTATTGGAAGTCATCCAGCTGGTTAGGATCCGGCGGAATCTTCAATAGTACCAGTTTAATTATTACAAAGGCAAAAACAAATATCAGTCTGAACGGAACAGGTTCTGAATCAGAGGTTTATGCTGAGAACGGATTAACCAGTCCTCTTGGTTTGGAAATGGTAGACATGGACTTAAGCAGAAGCGGATTCTCCATTACCGGATTCAACCCGGCATTATTCTCAAGGATGTACGATCGACTGGCAGTTCTTTACCGTGGTGGTTATAAGAGTATCTATGGAGAAGGTGCAGTGGCTACACCAATCACAATCAATGTTGGCGACATCAAAGAAACACCGGAAGAAACGACTACAGAAGAGTTAACAACAAAAGGAACTACTACTGAAGAGACAACTATATTGGTTCCATCGACAGAAACAACGACTACGGAAATCGTCACAGTGCCGAAAAAGAACGTTGCAAAGACTCCGGGAAAAGTATTAAAAGTCAGCCTGAAAAACAAAAAGAAATTGTCTATTGTTGTGAAGTATCGCAAGGCAAAAGGCGCAAAGAAGTATCTCATCAGATATGCAACAGATAAGAAGTTCAGCAAAAATGTGAAGACCGTAACAAGTAAGAAATTGTCTTGTAAGCTTCGTCACCTTTCTGTGAAAACAACATATTGGATTCAGGTTTGTGGAGTGAACGGAACAAAGAAAGGAAGTTGGTCAAAAGCAAAGAAAATTGAAGTGAAGAAATAAAACAATATTGCCTAAATTGCAATGATTCTTAACGGTAATCCACCATTTTTGTCAAGGAAAGATGGTGGATTATCGTTTTTTTTAGATATATAATAATGTTAAGAATTATAGCAAAGGTGGTAATAATATGAGAAAGACGTACTTAGACAATATTCGATGGATTACAGTTGTGCTAGTGGTTTTATATCATGTGATTTATATGTATAATGGAATTGAAGTTTATGGCGTAAGGGGACCGTTTCAGGCAGTTCAGTATCAGGATTTGTTTCAGTACATTGTATATCCGTGGTTTATGTTACTGTTGTTTGTGGTATCCGGAATGAGTGGGAGATTTTATCTGGAAAAACATTCCCATAAGGAACACATTAGAGCAAAATCAAGGAAGTATCTGGTTCCGTCAACCTTAGGGATTCTTACGTTTGGTTGGGTCCTGGGGTATTTCAATATGAATATATCAAATGCACCGAATAGCTTTGAGAAGGTGCCAAAGTTTATTCTTTTTTTAATTATGGACGTCAGCGGGACAGGACATTTATGGTTTTTGCAGGTGTTATGGATTTTTTCCATGGTGTTGGTTTTGATTCGACTTTTGGAAAAGGATAGGCTTTATCAGATCGGCTCGAAAACACCGGTGTGGATGATTCTTGGGTTTGTCTTGTTAATCTGGGGGGCAGCGCAAATATTGAATACACCTGTCATTATTGTTTATCGCTTTGGAATCTATGGGATGGGATATTTTCTGGGATATTTTGTTTTTGCTCACGATGAAGTGATGGAACGCCTTTCTAAATGGTGGTTACCGTTATCTGTTGCAGCAATCATTTGCTGTATCGTGTTTACCTACTTGTTCTGGCAGAAGCCATATGCAGAGCATGAAGTGCTGGATACCTTTTTGTGTAATGTGTTTGCCTGGATGGCAACAATCGGAATTCTAGCGTTTATGAAGCGATGGGGAGAGTTTAAAAATCCATTTTCTATCTTTATGACTAGAAAGGCCTGGGGACTTTATTTATTCCATTACCTTCCATTGGCAATGACTGCATACTATATAAACAAATATATTCCAGGCACTCCGGCGGTACTTTGCTATTCGCTTGTTACAATCGCATCATTTGGTGGAGCACTTTTACTATATGAAATAATCAGTCGCATCCCAGTCCTTAGATGGCTGTTATGTGGAATTGGAGGAAAATAAAATGTTATCAAAGAATTTAGTGGAACTTAGAAAAATTAAAAAAATGTCGCAGGAAGAATTGGCAGAACGGATTGGTGTCTCTCGTCAAACGCTCTCGAAATATGAGACGGGAGAGTCTTTGCCAGATATTGAAAAGTGCCAGGCTTTAGCAGAAGCCTTTGGAGTATCCATTGATGATTTGGTAAATTATAGTAAGGACAATAATATGGGGCTTGTGGTTCCGCCGAAGGGAAAGCATATATTTGGAATGGTAAAGGTGGGTGACAAAGGGCAGATTGTCATTCCGTCGAAGGCAAGAAAAATATTTGACATTAAACCAGGCGATCATCTGGTACTTTTAGGAGACGAAGAGGCGGGTATTGCAATTATCAAAGAAGAAAGTGTGATGCAAATGCTCCATAAGAATGATTAGAAAGAGAGTTGCGACCAGCAAAAATCTCAGGACGAGAAGCATTGGTGCAGAATGATTGAGCCTAATCATTGATATTGTGAAAAAAATGATTTGTAAGGTACACTTCCCAAATTGAAAAATTGGGGGTGTACCTTATTTTTTGGGGAAATTCTCGGTGCAAGGTATAAATCAACAAATGAAAAAATGGAACTGTACCTTAATATCAAGAAAATAGCATCGCGCATGGTACAGTGACGAAAAAAATATAATTTAAGGTGTACCCTAGGAATCTCAAAAAATCAAAATATATGGTCTGCACATATAAAAAGAGGTGTTTTACTGTACCATATGAAATTAAAAAATGTCAGGTGCAGGGTATTCAGGGAAAATGGTGCCCCCCCGGTGTACCTTATTTTGGGGGGAAACATAGAATTACAAGGTAATGTGCACAGAAAAATAGATATTTGTGAAGAATTTGTGAATTAAAGTTTGTTTAAACTTCATTTAAGGTTGCTTCCGTATACTTGCCTCAGAAACAAATAAGAAAGAGTTTTTGGGAGAAAGGAAGTGTTACTATGAAACGAAGAGGATTAAGAAGAATCGCAGTCACATTAACATTAGCAATGTTGGTAACATCTATCAGTGGATGTGGAAAAAATGATTCCAGCAGTAAGACAGAAAGTGATGCACAATCAGAAGAAAATGTGATTTACGGAGAGGTGGCAGAAGTAACAGAGAATTCCATTAAGATTAAAGTAGGAACCATGAATGAAAGGCAGAAGCCGGGAGAAAAATCCACGGATGATGCAAAGAAAAATGCAAATGGAACGGCAGATCAGAACACTGGTCAAAAGACAGAGGGTAGACCGTCGATGATTAACCTGACCGGTGAAGAGCAGGAAATCAGTTTTGATGAAGAGATCAAATTTACGAAGGAACAGATGATGGGAGGATTCGCCAATATGGGAACACCACCGGAGATGTCGAAGGGCAATCAAAACGATGGGGAGCAGCAGACACCACCGGAGATGCCGGACAGCAAGCAGAGTGATGGGGAGCAGCAGACTCCACCGGAGATGCCGGACGGCAAGCAGAGTGATGGCGAGCAGCAGACACCACCGCAGATACCGGACGGTAATCAGAGTAATGGGGAGCAGCAGACTCCACCGCAGATGCCGGACAGTAACCAGAGCGAAGCAGAAGAAATTTCTTCTTCCAATATTTCGGAAGGTGACATTGTGAAGATTACCTTGGATGACGAAGGTAATGCAGAAGAAATTACTGTTGTTTTTTCAAAAAGTGGAAAGGGCAGTCCCAGCGGACAGCCCGGTGGACAGCAAGCCGGAGGTGTAGACAGCTACACCTCCGTAAACGAATATACATCGGATAAGAATATTGCAGGGGAGTCCGTTCAGTCTTCGGGAACTGATGAAAATGCAATTCTTGTCAGTAGCGGTAACGTGACATTGGATGATGTGACAGTTACCAGAACCTCCTTAGACAGTACTGGTGGTGACAACTCCAGCTTTTATGGAGTTGGCGCTGCAGTGCTGACAACCGGTGGTACTTCTTATATCAAAAACAATCAAATCAATACGGATGCAGCAGGTGGTGCCGGAGTCTTTGCATATAAAGAAGGTACAGTATATGTGGCAGACACGACAGTACAGACGAAGCAGGATACCTCCGGAGGAATCCATGTGGCAGGTGGAGGAAAACTATATGCATGGGATATGGATGTGGAAACCAATGGACAGTCCTCTGCAGCCATCCGAAGTGATCGGGGTGGTGGGACAATGGTTGTAGACGGAGGACGTTATACCTCCAATGGAAAAGGATCACCAGCAATTTACAGTACTGCGGATATTACTGTCAATGACGCAGATTTGACAGCTACAGGCTCTGAAGCCGTTTGTATTGAAGGATTGAATTCCATTCGATTATTCAATTCTAATTTAAGTGGAAACATGAAAGAGGACAGTCAGAATGATTGCACATGGAATGTGATTTTATATCAGAGTATGTCAGGAGATTCTGAAGTAGGAAACAGCACCTTTGAAATGAACGGAGGAACATTGACAGGGAAGAATGGTGGAATGTTCTATACCACGAATACAGAATCCACCTTTGTTTTAAAGGATGTAGACATTACTTATGCGAAGGACAATGATTTCTTCCTGAAATGTACAGGAAACAGTAATCAGAGAGGATGGGGAACCGCAGGACAGAATGGAGCGGATTGTTCCTTCACCGCAATTTCTCAGGAAATGGAAGGGGATGTGATTTGGGATAGTATTAGCCAGCTTAATTTCTATATGACGAAGAACAGTACTTTGAAAGGTGCCGTGGTACAGGATGAAACCAATGCAGGAAACGGAGGAGACGGTACCGCAAACATTTTTATTGAAAAAGGATCCAAGTGGATTGTAACCGGCGACAGCACGGTAACCAATCTTTACAATGCAGGAACTATTGTAGATTCCAAGGGGAAGACAGTGACCATAAAAGGAACGGACGGAACCGTTTTTGTGAAAGGAAACAGTAGCGTAACAGTGACGGTTACATCTTATAGCACCAAGGTCGATGTTTCCAAGGCAACGAAAGCAACATCTTGGACTGATTATAAAGTAGAGAAGCCGGAAGCAATCAAATAAGTATCAGGAGGAAGAACATGAAACTGAAAAGTAAATGGAAGAATTATTCGAAAAAGAAAAAGATACTTACCACAGTCGTACCACTGACAGTGGTATGCGCTTTGGTTGGCGGTGGAATCCATATAGCGAGTAGCAGAGGGGCATCTGTGGTGAAAGTTTCCACTCAGGAAGTGAATGCTTCCGTGGGAACAATTTCTAATTCCATTGTAGGAACCGGAAATTTAGAAGTGGATGATTCCATTGAAATCACAATCCCCTCCGGAGTTACTGTAAAGTCCGTGAAGGTGGAAAGTGGCGATGCCGTATTAAAAGGGGATACGCTGGCTATCGTGGACAAAGCATCTGTGCTGGAAACCATGAATTCTGTGCAGGAAGAAATGGATACCCTGGATGAAGAGATAGAAAATTATGAAGCCGAGGATGAAACAACAGAAGTGAATGCTAAAGTCTCCGGAACGGTGAAAAAGGTTTATGCGAAAAAGGAAACCAATGTCACCGAATGCATTGTTGACAATGGTGCGTTACTTGTCATTGCATTGGATGATGGAAGTACGGTGGATGTGCTCTATAACGGTGGGACGGTGAAATCCGTATCTGTGAAAAAAGGAGATTCCGTATCCAAAGGAACGTGTCTGATGACAATAAAAAATGATGAGGAGTCTGTAGAATATCAGCAGATGATTGAAAAGAGGAAAGCTTTGGCGAAAAATTATAAGATTCTTGCCGCACTGTCAAAGAATGGTGCTATCGAAGCAACTGCTGACGGAACCATTTCTCAGGTAAATGTTTCCGATAGTAGTTCCACATCAAAGAGTTCCAGTAGTAGTTCCACAGAAGGAAACAGTGGTGATGTGGTTCCATCATCCTCCTCGGAAGCGGCGAAGGCGACTACGTTAAGTACAACCACATCTGTAAAGGCTACTACATTAAGTACAACCGTACCCGCAAAAGCAGCAACCCTATCTGAAACATCGGATGAAAGCACCACAGAGGAAAGCCGCATCATGGAGAGTGAAACAATTATGTTGCAGGTAAAGGACACTGGAAAAAACACCAAGACTACGTTAGTGATTCCGGCACCGAAAACAGGAAAAAGCCCTGTTTCAGAAATTCAGGCAGAAGAAGGACTGCTATCCGGAATTCAGTGTTCGGAAGGTGGAAAGGCAATTCATTTTCAATTAACCTTCCCAGCCACTGTTGAACAAACCACAAAGGAAGCGACCACACAAAATCAGAAAGAAAACAGTACAAAGCAGGGAGAGTCGCAGACCATACCAAGTGAAAGCAACATAAAGGACGCTGGGAATACACAAAATGATAGTCAGCAGAACAGTGGAATGACATCAGAAGGCAATTCCTTTTCCGGAGGAACTTCTGCCGTTAGTACCGCAACAAACAGTGCCACCGCAGAGGAATCAAATAGTACGCAGACTACAGAAAGCGATAGTGATGAAGTGGTTGCATTTACCATGGCAGGAAACGACACGATGCTGATTACGGTGAGTGTGGATGAATTAGATATTAATTCTGTGGCAAAGGGACAGGAAGCAACGGTGACATTAGACGCCATCGAAGATCAGACATTTACCGGGCAGGTGGTCAAAGTGGGAAATTCCGCAAGCAGTTCCGGAAATGGTGTGGCAAAATATAGTGTGGATATTTCCATTCCAAAGGAGGAACAGATGAAAGTGGGAATGAACGCTTCCGCAACCATTCTTGTAGAAAGCGTGGAAAACGTTGTAACCATTCCGGTGATTGCACTACAGGAAAAAGGAAATCAATCCTTCGTTTATACGAAGAAGAATAGTGACGGAAGTCTTACAGGAGAAGTGGAAGTGACAACCGGACTATCTGATGGGACAACGGTGGAAATCACGAAAGGATTAAGTGAAGGAGATGTAGTTTATTATCAGCGAATTGGAAACTCTTCCGATCGTAGCAATGGATTGAAAGGCGGCAACTTTGACGGCATGAATTTTGACGGGGAACCACCTGCAAAGTTTGGTGGAGACAGTAACATGCCACAGATGCAGGGTCAGATGCCGGGTGGAAGCAAATGATTGAGTTAAGAAATGTATCGAAAATATACCGAATTGGAGATTCAGAACTATATGCCTTAAAGGAGGCGAATCTGAAAATCAATGACGGAGAGTTTGTCAGTATTATTGGTCCTTCCGGAAGTGGAAAGTCTACTATGATGAATATTATCGGATGTCTGGACTCTGCGGATGAAGGGGAGTATCTTTTGGATGAGATTCCAATTCAGGATTATTCCGAAGGCGAACTGGCAAAGATTCGAAATAAAAAAATTGGATTTATCTTTCAGGATTTCAATTTACTTTCAAAACTTTCGGCAGAAGAAAATGTGGAACTTCCTCTGATTTATCAGAGAGTTCCGGCATCAGAAAGAAAGCAGAAAGTGAGAGAGGCTTTGGAGCAGGTGGAGCTGTATAACCGAAGAAAGCACAAGCCCACAGAGTTGTCCGGTGGTCAGCAACAGCGAGTGGCAATTGCCAGAGCACTGGTTACAAAGCCTTCGCTGTTTTTGGCAGATGAACCTACAGGAAATCTGGATTCCAAAACCGGAAGAGAAATCATGAAAATATTCCATCGTTTACATGAAGAGGGGCATACCATTGTTCTGATTACTCATGACAATGGCGTGGCAGAAGAAGCAGAACGAAAAATCCTTATTCGGGATGGTGTCGTGAGTGAAGAGGTGAAGTAGAATGATAGCACAAACATGGAAGATGGCGTGGGGCGCAGTTTTCTCCAATAAATTAAGAACGTTCCTTACAATGCTTGGCATTATCATTGGCGTGGCAGCACTGATTATTTTAGTGTCCATTGCAAATGGTGCCACAGGTTCGGTTTCTGACAGCATTTCCTCCATTGGATCTAATTATTTGATGGTGCAGATTTCGGATGACAAGGATAATCCATTAAGATTATCCGAGTTTCAGAAACTGATTCAGGGCGATTCCATTGAAGAAGCTTCACCGGTAGGACGAAGTAGTGCTACCGCAAAAAGCGGATACACCAGTGACAGCATGAATCTTTATGGGGTCACAGGAGCATATCTTAATATCATGAATTTAGAACTGGATTCCGGTCGGAACATCAAAAAGACCGATGTGGATAATAGTTCCTATGTTTTAATTGTGACAGAAGATACGGCTGTGGAATTCTTTGGACACAGCAACGTGGTGGGAGAAGAAATCTCTTTAGACGGCAGAAGTTTCCAAATCATTGGTGTGGTAAAGGAATCCGATAGTACCACTAGAATGTCTAATAAAATGAATAGTTCGGAAGATGGAACGTCAGTAACGTTAGAAGGCTATATTCCATATTCTACCTTTACCAGAATTGGAGATACCTCCTTAAACATTACCACCTTTTATGTTTCATCCTCCAATCAAGAATCCATGGAGGTCGCAGAAGCGGAAGTGGAAAATCTAATGATGAATCGTCTGGAGAATGATGAAGATGCATTTTCCATCATGAATCAGTCGGATATTATGGAAGCAATGAGTGAAGTGAAAAATACCTTGTCTTTGATGCTGGGAGGAATTGCAGCAATTTCCCTGTTGGTTGGTGGAATTGGAATTATGAACATCATGCTGGTATCTGTAACAGAACGAACCAGGGAAATTGGAATCCGAAAGGCAATCGGTGCAGGAAGAGTATCCATTATGGCACAGTTTTTGATTGAGGCAGTGATTGTTAGTCTGTTTGGATGTATGATTGGAATTTTGTTTTCCTGGAGTGCACTGAAGGTTATCGGAATTATTATGGCAGGACAGATGAGTCTTAGTATGGATATGAATGTGGTGCTCGTTTCGGTGATTTTCTCAGCAGTCATTGGTGTGGTGTTCGGATTATACCCGGCAAACAAGGCGGCAAAGAAAAAGCCAATCGATGCATTACGATACACCGGCTAAAGAAATTATGTTATACTCGTTGTATGAGTTTAGTTTGTGAGAGGAGGGGTATCCATGAAAATCTTATTGGCAGAAGATGAACGAGAATTGTCGGAAGCTTTAGTGGCAATTCTTAATCATAATAATTTTACCGTGGATGCGGTATATGATGGACAGGAAGCTTTAGATTTTCTGGCAGTGGAAGAATATGACGGAGTTATTCTGGATCTGATGATGCCGAAGGTGGATGGAATCACGGTGTTAAAGAAAATCCGCAATCAAGGGAATGATGTGCCGGTTCTCATATTGACCGCAAAGTCAGATTTGGATGACCGGGTTTTAGGGTTGGACAGCGGAGCCGATGATTATCTGGGAAAACCTTTCGCTGCAAAAGAGTTATTAGCGAGACTGCGAGCCATCACCCGCAGGAAAACTGAGGCAGTAAGTGCGGTATTGACCTTTGGCAATATTTCCCTGGATGCCACCAGTTTTGAATTATCCTCTCCTACAGGAAGCATTAAGTTACAGAATAAAGAGTTCCAGATGTTTGAATTACTGATTGCAAATCCGAAACAATTGATTTCCACCAGTCGGTTCTTTGAAAAAATCTGGGGATATGACAGCGAGGCAGAACTCAATGTGGTCTGGGTGTACATTTCTTATCTTAGAAAAAACTGTCTTCGCTGGATGCAAACATTCAGATTAAAGCCACTAGAAATCAGGGATATTCATTGGAGGAATTAGGATGATTAAAAATTTAAGAAGAAAATTTATCGTGATTTCCATGTTATCCATGGTGGTAGTGCTATCGGTCATTATGGGAATTGTGAATACTATGAATTATCGGAGAATTTTGGAACAGGCAGATCGTCTGACTTCCATTCTGGCGGAGAATGACGGAGTTTTTGAAGAACAGTTTATGGAACCGCAAAAGCCAATGGACTTAAATAATCAGGATGAAAAGCACCCTCCAATGGAAATGTCTCCGGAAACGCCTTTTTCCACCCGTTTCTTTTCCGTAAAGTACAATGGGGAAGGAAGCGTGGAAAAATGTGATATTGCAAAGATTGCAGCTGTTGATGAGGAGAAGGCCACAGCATATGCAGATACAGTGTTAGATTCAGGAAAACAGGTGGGATTTCAGGATGTTTATCGATACCGTGTGATAGATACGGATGATGGGAAACTGGTTATTTTTGTGGATTGCAGGCAAAGCCTGGAGAATTTTCAGCATTTTACCAAAATCAGTATTTCCGTGGCGGTTATAGGATTGTTTGCAGTGTTCATTCTGGTCTTTTTCTTTTCGAAAATGGTATTTCGACCGGTTCAAGAGACTTATGAGAAACAGAAACGGTTTATTACGGATGCCAGTCATGAGTTAAAGACGCCGCTTACGATTATTGATGCCAATACAGAAGTCATTGAGATGGAGGCGGGCAGTAATAAGTGGACGGAAAGCACTAAAAATCAGGTGGAACGCCTATCTGCTTTAACAGAGCAATTGGTGATACTGTCCCGATTTGATGAGGAACAACGGGTGGTGGAAAAGAAGGTCTTTTCTCTGTCCGAAGCAGTTGCTGATGCGGCAGAACCGTTTGTGGCGATGGCAAAAACGAAAGAAAAGGAAATGATTTTTGATATTGATGAGAATGTTCTTCTGAATGGAAATGAGAAAGATATCCGTCAATTAGTGGGAATTCTCTTAGAAAACGCAGTGAAATATTCTTCAGACAAAGGAATTATAAAATTGACTCTGCATGGTATTGGAAAGAAAATTCTCTTTTCCGTGGAAAATTCCGTGGAGGAAATCAAGAAGGGAAATCAGGATATTTTGTTTGAACGGTTTTATCGTTTGGATTCTTCCAGAAATTCCAAAACCGGTGGAAGTGGAATCGGATTATCCATAGCGAAGGCAATCGTACAAAGGCACAAAGGAAAAATCAGTGCATTCAGCAACGATGGGAAAAGTTTAACCGTATCAGCTGAGTTTAAGAAATAAAAGTAACGTAAGAGAAAGAATCTCGTTTTTTTCTCTTACGTTTTATTTTGTACCTATAAAAGTGTTGACTCTAAAAATAAGATGTAGTATTCTATACTACGTCGGGAATGTTTACAAAGTAAACTTTTTTGGAGGGAAGAAATGATTGATATAAATGAACAGCTTTTAATGGCTTGGCTTCGTCTTTCCAGTACGATTAACAATGAACGGATTGTGTCAAATTTATCTTTTAATGAAGCACTGGTGTGTGATGTACTTTATTATAGAAATATGATGGGGGTGGAGGAACAGTGGACTGCCACAGACTTGTGCCGATTGACCCATATGCACAAAACCTTGATGAATCGTACTTTGAAGAGTCTGGAAAAGAAACAGATTATTCTACGAGAACCGGACCCAACGGATAAAAGAAAATTCTTTCTCGGAATTAATCCGAAAAATTTTCAAACCTTTTTAGAAGTTCACGAGGAAACATTAAAGTTGGTAAGGAACATTACGAAACTCATTGGGCAGGAAGAAACAAAAGCAGCAACGGAGTCTTTTCATCGCGTTGCAGAAGCAGTAGATTCTATTATTTATAAAAAAGGAGAAGAAAAATGATTAAGTTTTTAGTAGATTCAGGTTCGGATTATGATGTAAAGGAAGCGGAAGAAAAAGGAATTTGTTTTGCACCACTTTCCATTACTTTTGGAGAAGAAACATTCTTAGACGGAATTGAATTGCAGAGAAGTGAATTTTATGATCGTTTAGTGAATCAGGATCAGTTCCCAAAAACTGCACAGCCTTCTCCGGAAACTTTCTTAAAGTTTTTTAATGAAGCAAAGGAGAATGGAGATGAAATTATTGGTGTCATGATTTCTTCAGAAATTAGTGGAACATACCAGAGTGCAAACATTGCAAAGCAGATGTGTGATTACGATGGAATTCATCTCATTGATTCCTTATCAGCGATTTATTGTATCAAAATCATGGTGGACTATGGTCTGAAACTTCGTGATGAAGGAAAAAGTGCCAAGGAAATTGTGGAAGAACTCACTTCCTTAAAAGGAAGATTAAATGTTCTTTTAGCTGTGGATACATTGGATAATCTTTATAAGGGTGGACGTCTTACGAAGATGGAAGCGGGAATTGGAAATCTTGCAAAATTAAAACCGATTATTTCCATTCCGGAAGGAAAGGTTATTATGCTGAAGAAATGCATCGGAAGAAAGAAAGCAATGGCAGGGTTGATTGAGTTGTATCAGAACATTGATCTTGACGAACGTTTCCCGGTGTATGCAGTATATACTTATGATGAAAACAATATGAAAACAATGATTGATAAATTTTCGGAGAGCGGAATTGAAATAAAAAATCATTATGAGATTGGTCCAACTATTGGAACTCATGTAGGTTCCGGTTCTTTCGGAATTGTGTGCGTTGGTGATAGAAATTACTAAGAAAAAGCCTTTGATGACAGGAAAGTATTTCCTGAAATCAGAGGCTTTTCCTTTACGGATGTCTAGTGACTTCATAGGGGGATTATGTTAAAATGGGAAAAGATTTACGCTTACAAGCGTTGGAGTAGAGTAGTGGTGATATATATGAAAGGAAGTACATTTATGAAATATACTAGTCGACAAAAAAGATTTCTGGTCATTGCGTTTACCTTTGTCTTTTTTCTGACTTCAATGAGCCTGGGACATCAGGAATTTTCTGTAAAAGGAACAGAAGAAGAGGGAACTTCATGGAATGAAACAGAAAGTGGTCAGGAAGTTTCTACAGAGGAAACTACAGAACCGGAATCCACGACGGAGGAACCGACGAAACCGCCTTATGAAATTATTGACGGATTGTATAAGGTTCAGGATGGATATTTAATTGATTTCCTGGCAGATAAAGAAGATGCTTCCGTGACAGACTTGACAATTCCTGCGGTAATAGAAGGAATCTTGCCGTCTGTCTTTGCAGAGCATAAATATCTTAAAACAGTAAAGTTTGAGAATGGCAGTCAGTTAAAGGAATTGGGCATTTATGCTTTCAAAAATTGTAGTGCCCTGACCTCCATAGAATTGCCGAAAGGATTACAAAACATTGGTTATAAATGTTTTGGTGGATGCTCTTCTTTGGAAACATTAACGATTCCAAGTACTGTGACAACAGGGGAAAGCATTGTGGGACAAACCTCTGCGGTAAAGAAAGTAATTTTTGCCGAGGGAACAAAAACCATTTCAGACAGTTTTCTGAAGGACGCTGTATCTATTACGGCTGTTTCTATGAAGAGTGGAATCACAAGTATAGGGAAATATGCTTTTTCCGGATGTACTGCCTTAAAGGAAATTACGATTCCAAAAGGGGTTAAGACCATCGGCTATAAAGCTTTTGTGGAATGTAGCAGTTTGAAGTCATTAACGATTCCGGGAACAGTAACACAGGCCAGCACCATTATTGGGAGTAAGACTTCTGTGAAAACTGTGGTTTTTTCAGCTGGTGCCTCTGTCATTCCGGCAAAGGTGTTATATAATGCTTCAACAGTAACGAAAGTTTTGATGTCTGATGGCGTAAAGACTATTGAAACCGGTGCCTTCCAAAATTGCACCGGAGTGAAGACAATATCTGTGCCGAATTCGATAAAAGAAATTCAGCCCTATGCTTTTTATGGCTGCACAAAATTAGAAAAATTAACGACGCCTAAGAATATGACAACCATTGGAAAATATGCTTTTAAAAACTGTACGTCCTTAAAGGAATTGGTACTTAGAAAAGTAACTACTTCCATTGGTACGGGTGCGTTTTCTTTCGATTCGAAGTTGACACTGTTGGTTTATGCTAATACTACAGGAAAAGCTTATGCACGAAAGAATAAATTAAAATGGGATTACACATCTTCAGAAAAAAAGAGAAGAGAAAAGAACACTGCAATTTACAAGCAGTTTCTTGCTCAGGTTTCGGTAGCGGACCGAAGTAAGTATAAATTAAAGTACTTAACAAATTATGTGCCACAGGGAACGACAATTATTGGAAAATATCTGGTTGTTTCTATGTACCATAAGAATATGAGAGCGCGGTCTTTCCTGTTAATATATGATAAGAACACAGGAAAATATGTAAAGAAGGTTTATCTTCCGTCTGTTGATCACGTCGGCGCTCTGGTTACCATCAAAAATCGTCTGGTTGTAGGAATCAATAATATTTCTGTTTTTGACTATGTGGGTGTCATTAATTATTCTGCATTAAAAAAGGCAAAAAATAATAAGACAATCAAATATAGCTATAAACGGTTTATGGGAACTTATGTGGATTTTGCTGCCTTTGATGGAAAAGTCTTTTGGGCGGGACATTGCTCCACGGAAGACGCACCGAAAATGACAGGGTTTAAAGTGAAGATTAAAAAGAAAAAGTTGTACTTCACAAGAAAATATTCCTTTGTGGTTCCAAAAAATGTTCAGGGATTGATTGTTCGTAAAGGGAAGGGAACTTCCAGAACCTTTATCTTTAGTCAATCATACGGAAGATTGAACAATTCCTGTATTCTTAAGTACAAGGCGAAAATCACCAAGAGTTCCTTAGGGGTGCCGATAGCTGAGAATACGATTCCTTCCATGTCAGAGGGAATTTGTATGGACTCTAAAAAGAACCTGTATATTGTATTTGAATCCGCTTCCGGATTGTACTGTGGAAATCCGGATAATACCTCAGAAATTCAAATCAAAAGAGTGTACCGAATGAAATCAACGGCACTATCAAAATTAACAACGAAATAGAAACATCTAAATCAGCAAACGCTGCTGAGGCGAATCTTACGATATATTTCAGCAATGAATTGTGTATTTGTGGGATAATTTCTTCCTTTTCTAATGAAAAAATGATATTCATCCAGATGAATAAGGGAGGAGTTATCCCATGTTGTTTTTATGGCGTGACGAATTGCTTTCTCCACACGTTGTGGTGTGGAATTGTGAATCTTGGCAATTTCTGGGTAAAGAATCTTTGTGATGCTATCAAGAATTGATTCATCCTCTAATACACTCTGAATGGCTGATACCAAATAACGATAACCGGATAAGCCAGAGGGAATTCCCACACGGGTCAGATGATTGGAAATAATCAACTCCGGATTGTTTTTTAAGTGCGGTGGGATAAAGGATAAGGGAAGGTCGTCCCGGGTCAAATATCGATGAACCTGCTCCAAAATTGTTTGTGTCAACACAGGGGGCAATTCCTGAATTGAAGAGTTAAAGAGTTCGGAAGAAGGTACCGAAGTATCGGGCTGTGTTTCTGGAAAATGTAAATTAGTAGATGTCATAATGTCCTCCCGGAAAAAAGTATTGATAATCATATCAAGTTTGTTATACAATAGCAAACTGACGGCGATAAAATAGGGTCTTTGTTTATCGCGTTAATATAATAAATCAAAAGAGAAGGGGGATAAACATTATGGAAAAAGAAAACTTAAAAAGAAATACAGCAAATTTTATGACGAATCAAGAAAACTTCATGTTTTCTTTTCGAAGCAATGTGGAACAGTTTGCAAAAGATAATAACCTGACGATTAAGAATATTTCTGAAATGTCAGATGTTTCTTTTGCAACCTTAAACTCTTTTCTTTATGGAAATGTTAAGGATTGTAAATTGTCCACGGCAATCAAATTATCAAAAGCCTTTGGACTGGGACTAGACGAATTGATTGGTGCCGGTACTGTGTCTGATGGTGTTTGCAGAGGATTGAACATTGTAAGGAATTTTCCGGCTCGAACCCGTTATATGATTCATTGGTTGTTGGAATACCATCAGCGGTTGATTGAAACAGAAAAGACGAATAAATTTATTCATGTCATAAAACCGCAGGTGAAACATGGAGAAGGAATTTATTTTACGAATCAGTTTGAGTTATTAAATTTATCCGACTTTCAGGAGGGAATCGCACCGACGGCATTTATGGCGATTCTTCTTCCAAGTGACACCTATATGCCAATGTATGCACCGGGAGATATTCTTCTGTTGGCACAGAAAGGTTATTATGAAAAAGATGTGGATTATGTAATGGTTCACGAGAAACGAATCCACATTGTACGAAAAGTTATGGACAATGGAACTGAATGTTATGCAGATGTCAGTGATAGCTATTTTCGAATTCCGGTAGGACTGGAAGACCGAATTGTGGGATATGTAGTGGATGTATTGTGTAGAGAAGAAGATGGACTTCGGAAAGTCCGCGGCAGTTTGTAGAAATCATTGAATTTGTAATTTTTATATTTTATTTCAATATAAAGAGTGATATAATTAGAAAGTTAAGCGAATTGTTTGATACAGGAGGGGATTATGCAAATAATCATTGTTGGATATGGAAACATCGGACGGACATTAACCGAGCAGCTTATTATCGAAGGACATGACATCACTGTCATTGATTCGAATCCGGAAAAAATCGAGGAAGTTATTGCTGCCAGTGATGTGCTGGGAATCGTGGGAAATGCTACCAGTATCGGAACGCAGATTGAGGCAGGTGTGGCACAGGCAGACCTGTTAATTGCGGTAACCCGTTCTGATGAAGTAAATCTTCTGTGCTGTTTGATTGCAAAGCGTGCGGGAGCAAGACATATCATTGCCAGAGTAAGTAATCCGATTTATAACAAGGAAATACAATTCTTTAAGGAAGATCTGGGATTATCTATGATTATCAATCCACAGCTTACAGCTGCCAGGGAAATGATCAATCTGTTGAAATTCCCTTCCGCATTACATATAGATTCTTTCCCGAAAAGTAAGGTGGAATCTGTTGGGTTCCGTGTGGAGAAAGACAGTGCAATCTGCAATAAATCCCTAAAGGAATTAGCAGGAATGTTTTTAGGAAAGATTCTGATTCCTATTGTGGAAAGAGATGACGAGGTAATTGTACCGGATGGGGACTTTTTCTTAAAGGAAAAAGATATCGTCACTTTGCTTGCCACAAATCATGAAATTGTTGGATTTTTCCGGAAAGTCAAGATTCCGACTACGTCAGCAAAAAGCGTTATGATTGTTGGTGGAGGAAGAACCACCATTTACTTGGCAAAGAATCTGATTGAAATGGGCGTCAAGGTGAAAATTATTGAGCGGGATATCAGACGATGTGAAATGTTAATTGAAATGCTTCCGAAAGCTATGATTATTCATGGGGATGCCACGGATAAAGAGTTGCTGATTGAGGAAGGCATTGAAGATATAGAAGCTTTTGTGACAAATTCCAATATTGATGAAGAAAATATCATGCTTGCCATGTGTGTGAAGACAATGTGTAAGGCTAAGGTGATTTCAAAAGTTCATCGTGTTTCTTATAATGAGATTATTGATGATTTGGATATCGGAAGTGTAATCTATCCGAAAAATTCTGCAGCGGAACATATTCTGAAATATGTCAGAGGGAAACGAAATACGATGGGAAGTAGTAGCATCGAGACTTTGTATCGGTTGAATGATAACCGTGTGGAAGCACTGGAAATGGTAATTCGAAAAGGTTCTTCCGTGATTGGGAAACCGCTGAAGGATATTCCATGGAAATCCGGTGTGATTATTGGATGTATTAATCATAAGGGCTCCGCAAGTATTGCAAATGGAAACAGTGTAATTAAAGAGGGAGACACGATTATATTATTTACAGACAGTAAGGGGATGAAAAATATTGAGGATGCGATACGCTAGGAGGAAAAAATGAATTATCCTATGATTTTTTATATTCTTGTTAGTGTGCTGGAATTTGAAGGAGTCTTTATGCTTCTTCCGGCGATTGTTGCAGGAATATATGGAGAAAAACAGGGATTTACTTATTTAGTGATTGCAAGTATCTGTATTGCAATCGGATTAGTCGGGAGACGATTTAAACCGAAACGGGATATCTTTTATTCCAAAGAAGGATTTGTGTCAGTTTCCCTCAGTTGGATTTTATTGAGTTTTGTGGGAGCGATACCCTTTTACGTTACAGGAGAAATTCCGTGTTATCTGGATGCAGTGTTTGAAACCATATCCGGATTTACAACCACTGGTTCAACAATTTTAAGGGATGTTGAAGTGTTATCTCATGGAACACTGTTTTGGCGTTCCTTTACCCATTGGATTGGTGGAATGGGGGTTTTGGTATTTATTATGGCAATTCTCCCTCTTTCAGGAAGTTCCAGTATGCATATGATGAAGGCAGAGAGCCCGGGACCATCTGTGAGTAAGTTAGTCCCAAAACTTCGTCAAACGGCAAAGATTCTTTATGGAATCTATATGGCCTTTACCGTTACGGAAATTATTCTTTTATTGATTTCCGGAATGAGTTGGTTTGAGGCAATGACCTTATCATTTGGTACAGTGGGTACCGGAGGATTTGGTGTGCTGAATAGTAGTATTGCTTCTTATGGAGCAGCAAGTCAGTGGATTATTATTTTGTTCATGTTTATCTGCTCTGTGAATTTTTCGCTATATTATCTGATTTTAATCAAAAAGCCAAAAGAGGCATTGCTTAGTGAAGAGTTAAGATGGTATGTTATTATCGTAATGTCATCAGCAGTGGTTATTACCTGGTACATTCATGGACGGTTTGATTCGTTATTGGAAAGTTTTCGTCATGCGTTGTTTCAGGTACTTACTGTTACAAGTACCACCGGATATTCCACCGTTGATTTTAACGTGTGGCCGGGATTCTGCAGAATGCTTTTAGTATTGTTAATGTTTATGGGAGCCTGTGCCGGAAGTACCGGTGGTGGATTTAAAGTTTCCCGTATCGTTATCATTGCAAAGACAGTAAGAAATGAAGTGAAAATGATTACTCATCCGCGTAGTGTACAGAGGGTCAGAGCGGAAGGAAAGCAGCTGACTACGGATGTGGTTCGAAGAACGTTGGTATATTTAGGGGCGTATGCATTTATTGTAATTGTATCTGTATTACTGGTAAGCGTTCATGAAAGTGATTTTACCACGGCTGTTACAGCAGTTATGGCTACCTTTAACAATATTGGACCGGGTCTGAATGGTGTTTATTCTACCTTCGCAGATTGTAGTGTTCTTTCTAAGGTCGTTCTGATGGCGGATATGTTGATTGGTAGATTAGAAATATTCCCGATGCTTGTAATCTTGTCGCCGGGATTATGGACTGCACCGATTAAAAAAATGATCAAAAAAACAAAGTAAGAGGATAAAGATGGACGTATATTTTTTTAATATCACGGTTTTAAGAAATAGAGATGTTTTCAATGAGAAATTGAAGGAAGTGAGCGAGAGCCGCATTAAAAAAATTAAAAAACTAAAAAATACAGATGACAGACTGCGGAGTTTAGGGGCAGGCTTGTTAATGAATTTTGTGAGAAAACAATATCATGTGAAGGAAGAATTACGGATGGACAAATTTGGAAAGCCGTATTTTGTAAATTCCAAGATTCATTTCAATATTTCCCATTCCGGAAATTTTGTAGTGATGGCTGTTTCCGACTGGAATATCGGCATTGATGTTCAGCGAATGAAGTTAGTGAGAAACCGCGTTGCAGAGAAGAATTTCCTGCCGAGAGAATGTGAATACATCAATGAATTGGAAGATGATCAGATAAAGCAGCAGCGTTTCTGTGAAATTTGGACGATTAAAGAGGCATACCTGAAGAATCAGGGGATTGGACTGCGGAAACCATTGAATTCCTTTGAAGTGGATTTGTCAGAGGATGTACCGAAGATTGTTGATCACGATGAGTTACGTGTGGTGCAGTTTAAAATGGATACCAGGTATGTGGTGGCAGTTTGTGCTGACCAAAGAGATCGGGAATTCAGGATTGAAGAAATTGTTGTATAGAAAATCAAAAGAGCTGAAAGCGATTTGCTTTCAGCTCTTCCTTTACTTGCTCCATCTTCCGGAAGCACCGCAAGGTAATACTAAACCATTGGATGAAACAGGAAGTCCGATTTCTTCAGCCTCAACCTTTCCGCCGAATTTTGGAACAATGGCAGTATTGATCATATAGTTTAGCACTGCCGGCTGTAATCCGGTTGTGTATGAATTAATTAAGAAGAAGAGCGGATTATCACTCAAAATCTTTGTACATAATTCGACAAATGGGAAAATGCTTTCTTCAATCTTCCAAGTTTCCCCTTTGGGACCTCTTCCGTAAGAAGGAGGATCCATGATAATGCCATCATAGTGATTTCCGCGGCGGATTTCTCTTTCCACGAATTTTACACAATCATCAACTAACCAACGAACCGGTCTGTCTGCCAAACCGGAAGATGCTGCATTTTCTTTCGCCCAGGCAACCATTCCTTTAGAAGCATCCACGTGAGTGACGTGAGCACCGGCTTCCAATGCTGCGAGAGTGGCACCACCGGTATAAGCGAACAGGTTCAATACCTTAATTGGACGGTTAGCCTTCCGAATCTTATCGGAAAACCAATCCCAGTTAGTAGCCTGCTCTGGAAATAATCCGGTATGTTTAAAGCTAAATGGCTTCAGATTAAACGTTAAGTTCTTATAATTAATTGTCCATTGTTCGGGAAGGTCAAAGAATTCCCATTGACCACCACCTTTGTTACTTCTATGATAATGGCCGTTTGGGCGATGCCATTTTTTGTTCTGTTTTTTTGTGTTCCAGATAACCTGTGGATCCGGACGAACAAGGAAATAATCTCCCCAACGTTCTAATTTCTCTCCGGATGATGTATCAAGGACCTCATAGTCCTTCCAGTTTTCAGCAATCCACATAACTTCCTCCTATGTGTTTCTTCTATAGTATAGTATGTTTTTGTTTTCTTTTAAGATGATAAATGTTATAGTTAGAAAAGTCAATTATGAATCAAGGAACAAAAAGAAGAGGAGAAGTATGGAAATGGACAAAAAGACAAGAAATATCATTGTTGTATTAGTGATAGGGATAGGGTCGCTGGTTGCTGCGATTGCATTTGTAGCGTGGATGTGGTCTTACATCGGGGAATATATTGTGTTTAAAAAGGATTCAGTTAATACGGAACGGTTCATTGAGGTTGCGAAAGAAGAGGGATTTGAAGTCAATGATGCCATAGAGGATTATGCAGACTATGATTATGTTGTAGAAGCAACCAGGGCAGACGAATCCGAAGGGGAAATGACGGTTCGGTTTTTGCAAGTGGATAGTAAGGAGAGTGCGAAAGCCTCTTATGAGTATATTGTTGAAGGACTGCAGACAGGTAGTGTTTCAGAAGGAGGTTATGGGAAGGCACTGAACTATGCCTGGTGTGAATTGCATGAGCATGTGAATGAGCAGTATTACTATTTGGCGTATGTAGAGGATACTTGCCTGTTCATAGAAGGAAGGGAAGAAGAAAGAGAATATATTGAGGGGTTTGTTAAGAAATTAGGATACTAGCGAGCGGCTGACCAACGTTCAGCCACTCGACTGGCTAACTAACGTTCAGCCACCACCCATAAATTCGTAAAACAGCGACTGGCGTCGCTTGCCAGCTGCGATGCAGCTGGGGTTTACTCATTCATGGGGCGCTCCGCGCATCAATCGTCTCAAAAACATGAAAATTTCTGCAAGCAGAATTTTCATGTTTTTGTTCCGCTTGGTGGCTGAACTGGAAAAATTGAAAAAATCTCTTGCATTTTAGAAAATTATGGTGTATACTGATTCGTGCTGTGACATTGATAGCGTTGAAGCGTGAGGTTGCTGCATTGAATTGCAG
>CACXEU010000027.1 GCA_902766735.1 uncultured Lachnospiraceae bacterium | reverse complement strand
CCTTATATGTGATTTCTGTCCGTCGGACCAGAGATTTGCTTACAGCTTCCTTCAGATTCCACCTCACGATGAACACCCTTGCTGTTCAGCTATACACTTCCCACTATCTGGGCGTGTTCGGGACTTTCACCCGTTAGAGCGCGCCCATGGCGTGCAAACATAAAAAAGAGGTTATCACAGATTTGTGATAACCCTTTTTTCATTTATTAAAGTGAGAAAACTTTAATTTCCTAAGAATCCGCCCAATACAGAGCCAACTGCATTTCCTACACTACCGGAAGCTCCACTGCTGCTTCCTGTGTTTCCACCTTCCGGTGTAGCGATTGCTCCGCTAAAACGAACTGGTGCAACAAGAATCTTTCCTGTTCCACGATATACGTTTACAAGACCTTCTCCTGATGCTGCTGAGCCAATCAATGACTTAGTAGACTTTTCAACTGTGAAGTCTAAAGAACCTGACCAAGCAATTGCCTGATTTCCATCAATCTTTACAACATCATTGTCTAATGTGATTTCAATTAATTCTTCTCTTGGAACCGGGCTTTCCAATACGGCAATACCGCTTCCCTGTAATGAAGTATTAAATAATCCTTCACCGCCTAACACTGCTGAACTCAAGCTGCTTCTAGCAACAACTTTCATATCTACTGTACTATCGCAAGCTAAGAACATTCCGTCTTCAATTACAAGTGATCCGTTCCAATCAGCAATATCCTCAAATAAGATATACTTATATGTAGGTTCCAAAATAACCTTTCCTGTACCTTCATATTTCGGCTTTACTGCTGTTTCTCCTGTAACCTTACTTCCAATGAATTTCTTCATGAAATCTCCAGCACCTTTTACATCAGTAGCAATATTAACATTTCCTAACACCATCTGCATTGCTCCGGCCTGGAGAATGACACTGCTATTATTAAGATCTGCGATTACCTGTCTTTTCTTGATATTCATTTTTGCAGCAAAATATGTATTAATTGCTGAATATGGATCATTTGATACATCATGATCGTATTCTAATAATGAATAACATCCCTTTCCCGGTAACACCTTTCTAATTTCTGCATTAGGGTCCTGTAATTTAATCTGAAACATAGTCCGTTCCTCCTTTTCCTTTACTCAACTACTATGATACTACATTAAAGCAATACTGTCAAAAAAACGACATGATTTTTCATGCCGTTTTTCCAATATCTTTTATTGAAGATTTTGAGGTTTAATTAATTCATTTCCCCAAAAGAAATCCACCTTATCGTAATCTTTATTCACTACAGACAATACATTGGTAAATAAGAAGTTATGAGCTGCCTCTGTGGACATCTTCACATTCTTATAAAGGAAATCACTTACGGAGTAAATGGAGTATGTCTTCACATTACTGTATACATAAGTTCCATCTTCTAACAATGCATAAGAACGAACTTTATATTTTGCAGATAAGGCTGCTGCACTAGATCCACCAAAGGTCATGGTCATCGCATAGTAAGATGCTGTGGATGACTGTCCAGCCTGAATATCTAAATCACCATTCTGCGATTCATAATCTGCAACAAAATAATTATCGCTTCCCACATACATATCTGATTCTGACACATCAAATGTTTTTCCGTTAAATTCTGTAAGAGAGTAAACCAATCCGTAAGAAGTAACCTGCTTTCCGTTGATGGTAGGTTCTGCCGATGCAATCACTCTGACACCACCTTTTCTTCCCTTGGCGTCAGTCAGTGTGGTACTTACCTGATAACCTAATACGGAAGTATCCTTGGAAACAACGATTGGATGCTGTTCCTGTGTTGTCACTTCTTCTTTTGTGGTAACTTCTTCGGTCGTTGTTTCTTCTACTGTGGTAGCTTCGGTCGTTACTTCTTCTGTTGTGGTTTCTCCTGTTGTCTGCTCTGCGGTTGTTACTTCATCGTTACCCATTTCGTCTTCTAAGACAATATCCTTAACATCCGCATCAGCTTTATATCCTTTCGGATTTCCTGATTTTGCGTAAGCCTTTCCAACAGATGTTAACTGTCCCTTCTTAGGGTCGTCATTACCGCAGAAGAATAATCCGCTGGCACCATTTCCGAACTTTTCTGTATTGGAACCATCAAATGGGAACCATGCATAGCGTTCAATATAATCAATCTTATCCAATCTTGGAAGAATATTGTTTACAAAATCAACAATCATATTTCTCTGCCAGTTTCCTTCGTCCGGTCCTCCGGTCCAATCGAAGTCCTGAGACTGTGTCCACTGTCCAACACCCCATTCTGTAATCCAGATTGGCTTACCTGTTCTTTCATGAAGGTCATCTAAGATTCCCAGGATAAAGTCTCCCGGCCAGTCAAAGTAGAAATGAACTGCCACGAAATCATCATGTTCTTCAGCCTGAACCATTAACTGATCATAAACGGAATACCAGCCACCCACGGTTCCATAGGCATTGTTTGTATCCGTAAGTAAAACAGTTGGTGTGGATGTACTTGGCGAGCTTACCTTCACTCCTGCAGCCTGAATTTTCTTAACCTGTTGCCACAATTCAACAGTCCGCTGCGGTGTCATATTTGCCTGATCAGCAACATCCGGTTCGTTGAAGGTCAGCACATAATTATACTTCTTATATTCTTCATTATTAATCCATCTCATTTCCTTGGAGTTTTCTCCAAAATTCCCCCAAAGCATTGGAATAAATTCAACATTTTCCGGAGCATTCTGTAATGGTTCGGTTCCCCAAGTATAATACCAGGAAAGATTCAATTCTGAAATCTTATCAACATCACTCTGCCAAATTCCCATACCCTTCTTAGAAATGTAGAAGGTACGCTGATTCGTTTTAATTTTACTTCCATCCGGTAATTTTGCTAACACATATAATTTATGTTCATTAACATTAACCGATTCAAATTTTGCCTGATAAGTCTCCTTATTAGAGGCTGCCACGGTATCCACTAACTGTTCATCTACATAAACTTCATATTCTGTCGCATTATCTAATTTTGAAAATTCAACATCAATAATGCCTGCAGCAACTAACTGTCCTTTTTTCGGAGTAAGGAGTCCATTGTTTTTCCACTCTGCATAAGGACCTTCTGCAATGTAAATCGGTTCCGGTTCCGGGTCCGGTGTGATTCCACTATAACTTGGATCATCTGCTACAGGATCAAAAGTCGGAGTAATTCCCTCTTCCTGAACCACAACCCCACCATCATTGGTTCCGTTTTCATAATAGTCGTGAAGACTCTTTGACTGCTTGTTATTATAAAGCAATACTGCCTGTCTTGCGTATCCTCCACCAGATCCTGTACCTGTTGTAATGGCAGGTCCGGTGCTATTAATAATATTGTTAAATCCTACGATTGGGCCACTTCCGTTGGCAATTTCAACCGTACAAATATTTTCTAACATAACCCCCGGTGCATCCGGAACTTCCACAGCATTGTCAAGGAAGATGCTTGCGCCACCAGTATTAATAAATACATCATAACTACCAAGACCAACCGCATAATGGTTTTCCACGCTATTTGCCACTTTATAGGCTGCATATCCGTTTGCAGTTCCTTCGTGACTCATCCATTTTTCCTGTTCCTGTGGATCGTAACATTTTTCATTCTGAAGGAAATACGTCGTTCCATATTCCCCTCTCCACAGTACATCATACTTCTGGAAATGCTCTACCATTAAACCGTATAAGGTTACATAGTCACCATTGACTACCACACCATTATCTGTGGTATTTAAGTTCCAGCCAACGCCGGCACCGTGGTCTGCTCTCCAAATCCAGAAATGGTCACCAATAACATCGTTGCTGTTAATTACAACTGCATCTTTTGTAGATGCCACACCACCGTGAACTCCTCCGATACGTACGAAAACGTCCTGAAGAATTGTTGGGTTAGAACTATGTCTCTTGCTTGTTTTCTGTGATCCTGCAACAATCATATTCTTGGAATATGAATCGGCATCCAAAATAATACCTGCTACTGTAACACCATCCACATCATCAATCATCACACCGGTTTCCGGGTTGTCCGGAATGATGGTTGCCAATCCTAATCCCAATACAATCGTATTTGCTTTCTTAATATGAATTGGTTCTTCTGCATGATAGATACCAGGAGATAAGATAATATGCTTTCCTGCATCTAATGCTGCATTAATGGATGCTGCATTATCACGATCAGCTCTTGCAATATAGAAGTCATCGATATCCAAGATGGTACCTTCTCCCATATCTGTCTTGGACCAGGAAATGCCTGAACTATTTCTACGAAGAGCCGGTTTAAATACTTTATACTCTTTTTCATCCTCATCGAAGAACAAGAATGGTTTTTCTCTTAATGCATCTGTTTCATTTAAAACAGTATATTTTCCACCACTCTGCCAGTTTGTTCTTCCCAATCCACTCTGTAAATCATACATTGGGTATTTGGTTGTGGTCTTATTCCATTCATTTCCCTGAATTCCGGTACATCCCTGAGCCACCATATTCCAGTTGATTCCATAAAAATCACCCTTCACGTAGTTGTTTCTCAAGTAGTACTGCTGCTGGGACCAGGAACCTAAGTTTCCTTCAATCCAGCTGTCAGCCACATAACCACCACTGGCCCAGCCGTCCCACATATAATTGAGACGCATACCACGGTCTACATACAATCTTCTTGCCGGTGCTGCCTGTGATACAGCCCACTGGAAATCCCAGTATGCATCGTTTGTTTCAAAACCAACGGGTGCAATGGAAACATTCTCGATTCCCATCCAGAAGTTACAAGTTACATTTGCATTATCAAGTACCGGTGGTACATGAATATTTTTCAATTTAACATCTGTTGGAAGCTTTCCAAGTCCTAACACCTGCATATAATATGCCATTTTCATTTCATTTGCGCTGATGTTAGAATAATCGCCTTTTTTAAATGCAAAAGCGTAACGTCTCTCACCAAACTGCTGTCCTGCATGTGAGGTACCCTCTGCATCTACATCACCCTGATACAGGAATGCGTCGTTAATGGTATTGTAAACCTGATTAATATCATCCTTTGGTGAGAAAATGTACATTCCATTTCCAAACATTTCCATTTCCAAAGAAATTGGTTCTGACAAGGTTTCACTTCCGTGACGTGCTACCTTGTAGTAGTTTTCATATTTTACTGCATTCGGATTCGCATCTGTCCATGTTGTTCCTTCAACAGAAGTCACAAAATGATACGTTCCATAACGGCTTTCTCCACGATAGATATCGTAGTTATTTTCGTCATTATAACGATCCCACTGGATTTTAAATCCGTTTCCTGATTGTTCCAGTCTCAAATTTTTTACCAGATTATCGCTTGCTGCAAAAATAGTTGTTAATCCGGAAAAATTTGTGTTCCCTATCAATCCTGAAACAGTCAGAACAAGTGCCAAAAACAGAGCTAATGCTCTTCTTCTAATACGCATAGTATTCTCCTCCTTTGATTTCCGTCCACTCATACTTCTAACATCATTCTATTTTTTAAAAACGTTTTTTGCAATATCCGATATTTTTAGAAGTGTTTTTATGGTTTTTTTATGCAACTTGCACAATAAAAGCCTTAAAAATGTTAGCGGTCACGAAATTCATTGAGCATATTTTTGCTTTTCTCTTATTTCCACCATTTTTTTTTATTTTTTTTGGTGGAAATATTTCACAAAAATGTTTTTATCCATTTTTTACAGATGACAAACTATGTTTGTTTTTTTCAAATCAGCAAAAAAAGGGGCTGTAAAAAAACTCCCCTAACAGAAAAACGGCTATGAGCTCGCGCTCATAGCCGTTTTTTGATATAATTAATTATGCTACTAAATAAAAATATCAATGATAATTAT
>CACXEU010000026.1 GCA_902766735.1 uncultured Lachnospiraceae bacterium | reverse complement strand
GTATTTTAGATAGATATGATGATAAAGTTATATGGCTATCAAGAAAAAAAGATGTAGAGAAAATAATAAAGGCGGTATGATAACTTCCAGATTTGTATGTATGGTAAATCTAAACTGTATTTTAGCAATATTTCCTGAGTGGGGGCAGAAAGTGCCCCCACTTTCACTATTTGGGGGCGAAAAGCGCCCCCGGAATTCAAAAATGGCTCCATTTTGCGCCCCCGTTTTTTAAAATATGGAATCTAAACAAGATTACAATGAAATCAGAACATAAAAAGTGGGGGCAAAAAGCGCCGTCAAAATCATAAAGTGGGGGCGGAAAGCGCCACCAAAATGATAAAATGGGGGCAAAAAGCGCCCCCACATATAATAAACAAAGGGTTCAAGGGAAAAATCCCTTGCTAGAACGGCATTTGGATGGAGACATCTCTAATGCGTATCTAGCCGTCAACCTAAGAAGTATCAAAGCAACCAAAACACTAGATTAATCATGCAACATTTCCTGCTGGTTAATTAAATTGAATAAAAATTAAACGCTGTTCAATTGTGCAATCTATATGAATCTGATATGCTGAGTATACAAAAGCTTTTGAATTTTTTAGGAGATGATGCAAATGGATATAGGTGTTGTTATAAAAAAATATAGAAAAGAAGCTGGTATGACGCAGGAGGAGATGGCAAACAGATTAGGCGTGACGACACCGGCTGTAAACAAATGGGAGAATAGTAATTCCAAGCCGGATATTGAACTGCTGGCACCAATTGCGAGACTGCTTGATATTTCGCTTGATACATTACTTTCTTTTCATGAAAATCTTTCAGATACTGAAATCGAAGAAATTATCAGGAAGATGGACAGGATGTTTTCAGAAGAAGGCTATGAAAAGACTTATGAATGGGCATTGAGGCTTATAAAGGAATATCCGAATAGTAACATGCTTATCTGGCAGGCTGCGGTAATGCTTGATGCAAGAAGAATAACGGATAAATGCACGAATCCGGAAAAATATGATAAGCAGATTAACGCATGGTATGAGCTGGCACTACATGATGAGAATGAAGAGATACAGCATCATGCAGCAGATTCCTTATTTGGATTTTATTTACGTAAGAAGAATTACACCAAGGCGGAAAAATATCTGGACTATTTTTCAGAACACGATCCTATGAAAAGTTATTATCAGGGAAGATTACTCCAGGAGCAGGGGAAAATCAAAGAAGCATATGAAAAATATGAAAATGTTATTTTTTCCGGTTTTAGTACACTTAATTTTGTTCTTTCCACAATGGCGGGACTGGCATTGTGGGAAAATGATATCGGTTATGCGAGATTTTTGTCAGGGAAAGTACAGGCAGTTGCCCATACATTGGAAATGGGAAAATATAATGAGTATTCGCCAATGCTTGATATTGTATGTGCATGGAAAGATGTAGAGGGAACATATAAGGTGGTAAAACATCTTCTTGATAATGTGGGTACTATGTATGATTTTAGAAAGTCCGGTTTATATAAGCATATGAAGTTCAGAGATATTGATGAAGCTATATTAGATGGTGTAAAAGAAAAACTTCTTGAAGGATTCAGAAATGAGGAAGAATTCGGCTACATGGCAGGATATGAACCGTGGGAGAAATTAATTTTTGACAGATAAGCCTTTTTGAAAACTGTCGTTTGGTAAAATCTATTCCATTTTTAAAAGCCTTGCGATAAAATATGTTCTGTGAATTATTCACAAGATAATATTTTAAGGAGGCTTGGCAATGAACAAGGATTTTGAACGCTGCTGCAGCTTTCTTGCAGACATGATTATTAAATATGCACCACGGATAAGAGATGAAGTAGAGATGTGTATGATGATCAAGGATTCCATTGATGACGAGAAAGTTAACAGACAGAAACAATTTGACAGGTTCTGTTATTACTTAGGTGGAGTAAAACAGCTTCTGGACGAAAAGGCTGCGTAGGCAACCGGCATTCTGCAGATAATATGCTGTAGGATGTATACATATATCAGGAGACTTCATTCATGGCGAGTGGAGTCTCTTTCATTTTGTCCTGTATAATGGAAAAAGTTTTGGTTGAACAGTAGTTGGAATGATGATAAAATTTAGTTGGGACAAAGGATTAAACAAATTCTTTGTGGAGAGGTGATGTTGAAATGTCAAAGAAATTAACGGAAAAATCATTGGAAAAGAAGCTTCATAATATGGGTACAGAGGAACTGATTCAAATTTATTCGCTACCATGGATACAGGAGGATAACGGATGAGCAGGAAAGTACGCAGAGTGCCGGTTGTTCTTGATGCAGGAGAAATAAGGGATTTGCCAATGGAAGATATCCGGGTGATTCTAAGAGATGCAGATGAGCTAGTTCGGATTGCAGAGGTTGAAAATACGATTAAAAATAGAGCATAGCTATCAGAGTAGAAAAGAGTAAGAATTTGTAGAGAGTTGGAAAGTGAGGTAAGTTGATATGACAAATGATATCGTTAACTATCAGGATGTGATTACTGACATAAAGGGAATTATTTCATCTGGTCGTGAAGTGGCTTATAATGCAGCAAATAAGGCTATGGTGCTTACCTACTGGCATGTTGGTAAGCGTATCGTGGAGCAGGAACAGGCAG
>CACXEU010000025.1 GCA_902766735.1 uncultured Lachnospiraceae bacterium | reverse complement strand
CTGCGAATATAGAGAATAACTTTACAAATGCGAAAGAAAATACTGTAAATGAAAAGATTGATAACGTAAAGCAAAATACTGATAGCATAAAAGAAAAAGTTTATGTACCTGATAAAAAAGAGGACAAAAATGTGACTGTTGATAAGAGGAAAGTTATTGACAGTAATACACAAAATATTGTTGAAAAAGTTGATACGAAACAAGATGTTGTGGAAAATAGTTCAGATGATGCAGAACTAGAGAAAAAGCTAGAATGTGCAAAAACACTTTATGAAAAGCAGTGTCGATATCGCATGATGCTTGAAAATGACAAGAAATATTTCAATGAAGAAAGAGCTTTGGAGTATCAGGTGGCAATTGCTGCTTATGAGCATTATATAGATTATTTACAGAAAAAAATGGAGGGAAAAGATGAATAAGGTAATTATGATTGGACGTCTGACGCGTGATCCGGAGATTAGATACTCTTCCGGAGAACCACCAACAGCTATTGCACGTTATACGCTTGCAGTTGAACGCAGGTATAAGCGGCAGGGAGAAGAGCAGACCGCCGACTTTATTAACTGCGTTACATTCGGCAAAGGTGCAGAATTTGCAGAAAATTATCTGCATCAGGGTACAAAGATAGCTGCTATAGGACGTATTCAGACTGGAAGTTATACAAATAAGGATGGGCAGAAGGTTTACACAACAAATGTTGTTGTAGAAGAACATGAGTTTGTAGAAAGCAAAGCTTCTGCACAGAATAACAATACTGGTGAGAATGGTTCTGCTCCGGCAAGACCGGAACCCGTACAAACAGATGATGATGGATTTATGAATGTGTCGGAGTACGAACAGCAGAATTTACCATTCAGCATTTAAAAGGGGGATTTAATTGTCAAACAAACGGGACTTAAAGTTGGATTCATACGACATTAGTACATACAGGTATCGTGAGCTGTCCAACTTTTGTTACCAGTACCCGGAATGGCTTAGAAAATTACATGAAATCAATCAGGAGATAAATATACACTCGCCAAGTTGTGAAGTGGCTTCAGGAAATGGAAGTGCAGATTCTAAAGTTGAAAAGATGGCTATTAAGGCGGTTGACCTAAAAGCCAATATTGAACTTATTAAAAAGGCAGCATTGAAAGCAGCAGGTGAAGACCTTGCAGAATACATTATTCTGTCGGTGACAACGCCTGAGATCAATTACCGGTATCTTAGCACTATTAAGGAGATACCTTGTTCAAGGTCGGCATTTTTTAGAATACGCAGGAAGTTTTTTTATATACTGGCACAGCTAAAAGGATGATGGGGGAATGGCAATGGTGAAAAAAGATAGTTATGTGATCTTGAATGCATTTATGAAAAATGATTTGGATTTGAAAGGCAATGAGTTGTTTGCATATGCGATAATCTATGGATTCAGTCAGGATGGAGAAAGCATGTTCACAGGTGGCAACTCTTACTTGTGTGACTGGCTTGGAGTGAGCAAACCGACTGTAATAAATGTACTTAGATCACTTATAGAAAAAGGATACATAAGAAAGATTGAAAAGACTGTGAATCATGTTACATTTAATTTTTATCAGGCGATATTGCCATCTGAAATAGAAGAACCTGAAGATGATAATATCGATGCTGAATGTGAATACATGGATGAAGAAAGTGATATTGATAGTGAAGAAAAATTTGATAAAAATTCATCACTGGAAGAAGTCTGCCTAGGGGGTAAAAAAAATTTACCGGGGGTAAAGAAATTTAACCAAGGGGGTAAAGAAATTTTACCGGGTGGTAAAAAAACTTTACCGGGGGTGGTAAAAAAATTTAACCGGGGTGGTAAAAAAACTTTACCCCATAAAATAAATAAAAATAATATTAATAATAATATATATATAAGGGGGAGAGAAAAGGCATCTCCGCCCACCCTCGAAGATATAAAAAAATATGCAGCACAGATAAAAGCTGTAACTGATCCGGAAACCTTTTTTGAATATTATCAAAGCAGAGAATGGAAAGTGAATAGCTGCCTGATTGACTGGCAAGTGATGTTTAAACGCTGGAACAGAGAAGATCTAAAAAAAGCGGGCATCAGAACAGGGACGGCAAAAGATAGAAAAAATATGGAGATGCAGAGAGACGAGACAAGCGAACAACTCAGTAATCTGGAACAGATGATTTTAAGCAGGCATGGATAATGTGTCAGATTCCGACACAGGAGGACGAGATGGCTAATTCAAAACATAGACCAGAACATTGCACCCTGCCTGACTGCCAGTCGTGCCCGTATGATGATTGCGTGTATGACAGAATAGAAAAAGTGGACAAGACTTTTGTATGTAAACATAATTTGTGGGTCCAGTATCAACATTCCTGTTTAACAGGAAATGGAAGAGCATTTGAGCGAAGCAATCCAGCAGTTATGGCGAATGAAAAAATGACAGTGTGCGATTGGATGAGATGACAGCAGGCGAAAGGAGAATATGATGTTTGCAGGAAAAGAAGTTAAGGGAAGGAAGATGAAGGTAACTGATATAGTCAGGCAGATGCGCTTTTGCAGAACCGGGAAATTATATGACGTTTACATAGACAGCGAAGAAAGAGGCATACTGAAATGTATTCAGGAGACAAGCTACCTGATAGTGTTTCAAGATCCGGAATACAGATATAGGTGGCGAAAGTATGTTGTTGATAAGAGGGATGTAGTTGGCAATAAGGTTTGGATAAAGGAAGTGTGAGGAATAGTTATTGACAAGATAAGAAAAAGACAGAAATATAAACAATTAATTGTTCAATGGAGCTTCCTGTATAATTAAAAATACAGAGGATCCCAAGAAAGAAGGTTGAGAAAAAAATACCTCAGTGTAAAATAAGATTACTGACTTTAGCCGGTTAGTAAAAAATCTTATTGAACAGAGAGGTATCTACAATGAAGTATAACACACAAAACAAGAAAATTGCATCTATTACGGAAAAAACTTTGATTATTGGAATTGATGTGGGAAGTCAGACACACTATGCTAGGGCATTTGACTGGCGAAATTACGAGTATTCCAGAAAACCATTTGCATTCAGCAATGATGAATCCGGCTTTTTGGCGTTTAAGGCATGGATGGATGAGATTGCTGAAAAGCATCATAAGGACACCGTAATTCCGGGCATGGAGCCGACAGGACATTACTGGTTTAACCTTGGAGTGTTTTTACAGGAACAGGGAATGAGAGTGGTGCATGTGAATCCACATCATGTCAAAAATTCGAAAGAACTGGATGACAACAATCCAAACAAAAATGACCGTAAGGATCCAAAGACGATAGCAGCATTGGTGAACGAGGGAAGATTCTCGTATCCGTATATTCCGACTGGAATCTATGCGGAGATAAGAAATCTGTCCAACCTGAGGTTTCAGACACAGGAAGCAATTACCCGGCTCAAGAATAGGATTGCCAGATGGTTTAGCATTTACTTTCCGGAATATAAAGACGTTTACGGGAAGTTGGATGCGGTCAGCGGAATGATGGTTTTAAGGGAAGCCCCTTTGCCGGAAGATATTGTGGCACTTGGTGTAGAGGGAATTAATCAGATATGGCGAAACGCGAAGCTGAGAGCAGTAGGATTAAAGAGGGCGAGAACCCTAGTAAACAAAGCAGAGCATAGTGTTGGAAGCCATGAAGCACCAGAGGCGGCAAGAGTGGAGCTGAGCCTTCTCTTGAAGGATTATGAAATGTATAGTCAGAGGATGGAGGAGTTGATGCAGACAATCGAAGAAAAGCTAAGAGAGATTCCCTATATTGATAAGCTTTTGGAGATTAAGGGGATTGGAATGACAACGGTATGTGGTTTTATTGCAGAAGTGGGTGATATTAGACGTTTTGATAATCCGAAACAGCTGCAGAAGCTTGCAGGATATGCCATTGTCAGCAATAATTCCGGGAAACACAATGGAGAAAGCCATATCAGCTACCGTGGAAGGAAAAGACTGCGTTACGTGCTGTATGAAGCAGCAATCTCTGTGATTGGGAAGAACGCGGAATTCAAAGAAATCCATTATTACTATCGAAGCAGGGATAAAAACCCGCTGAAGAAGATGCAGTCGGTCATAGCGGTTGCGTGTAAATTGATACGGATATTTTATATGATAATGACCAAGGGAATCGATTATGATGGAGCAAAGATGTTGGGAGATATCAGGCGACCAACAGTATCTGCAGCATAAGAAGCAAGGAAACAGGCTTGTTATCGCGGTTGAACAGAGTAATCAGAAACTGATGGTTCTGTTCAGCCACGATAAAGGCTGAGCAACAAACCGGACTGAGAGATCAGTTGATGTTGATATGGAAGGAAACGTCCACCGAAAGGTGCTTTCATAGAAACGGTCAGTAAGAGTAATTTACAAAGCATGAGCCAGTAGTCGGCAGGAATATTATCCATAGGGCGTGACCCTGCAAAGGAGCTAAGCTGACACCCTGGTTATGGATAGGCGGAACGAAGGAAGTGAGGACTCTCCAGAAAAGTGAGATGATCCTGGTAGACACGGGAGGTACGTCGCCATAGAGGGAAGGGTATACAAAAGGCCATTTAAAACGAGGATATAGAGACGTTTTAATTCGTGTACCCAGAAACCACTATTTTCGCACCAGATGCAGAGAAATATCCATGACAATGGCTCATTTATCTGAGAAACAATGTAAACAAATCCCTTATTTTAAGGGAAAAAAGACTTGACTATGTAGGGAGTGATAATGCCTAATATATAATGTTTTTTATTGATAATTGAATTGGTATTAAAGTATATGATATGGTATATAATGAAAGAAAGAGACTTGTATTTAACAGAAAAATAAAGTATTCTATATAATAAAGATTATTAAGATAAGGAGAGTGAGAAATATGGCAAAATTAGTAGTTAGTAAATCTTTTATATATGGTTTTAAACGTACATTAGACTTGCGAGGTTCTCACAGATG
>CACXEU010000024.1 GCA_902766735.1 uncultured Lachnospiraceae bacterium | reverse complement strand
TTCTTTATCGTAGCCCGATTACAACGATATAACTCCCCATAATAACTTCCATTCTCATATGAAAAAACCACAATGTAATCCTGTCCACTCTCGTCGCCATAACAGGTCACGTTTTGTGTTCTGTTCTTCTTCACAAAGTCAGCATCTGTTGAAAAGCAGATTTCCTTTGCGTCATAATTCAGAGAACCGTCTGCCTCTGGCTGCAACTCTTTCCTTGACCCTGTTACGACTTCTGCCTCCTTCAATGCTTCTTCCAGATTCTTTAAATCATTCCTTGGTGTTGCATTGTTTGGTTCTTTCCCAGAATCTTCCATATTTTTTCTTATTTCATCCAGATACTTTTGTGCTTCTTCCTTATTCGCTTTTGCAGAATCCAGTTCCAACTCAAACAGCATATTTAATCCCTCAAAGGTATCATTCCTCTTAATTTCTCCGTTTTCATCATCCATCTGATATCCCTGTCCCATATTTGGTCCATCCATGACTGCAAGATACACTTTTCGATCTGCAAAAATTTCCAGATTCTGACATTCTGTCAAAAGATACAAAACTCCATCTTTTCTAATTCCTCTGGCTGCACTCTTTTCCATAGAATAGACATTGAATTCCATTGGCGAGACTCCCTGAACAAATGGGGAAACAATCACGTCCTCTTCATCACCAATTGGTGTTCCATCCCTATGCTCTACCGCTGTCACAAAATAACTCATCTTTGCATCTACATCTGTAGATAAATTATCACTAATATTTTTTCCTGAAACCGTTCCTAAAAATGCCACTTTATAATTTCCCTGTTCTTGTATTTTAATTTCTTCTTCACTCTTCTCAAAATATTTTGCTAGTTTCTGATCCCCCAATTCAGATGCAACCTGCTTTCCGGTCAACCAACGATAGGTCGCATACACCCCTGTGGAAACTGATAGCACACATAACGCTATCACAACCGCCGTTACTGCTTTTTTCATATAAAACTCCTTCCCTAAAGAAAATCCATTGGATTTCGCATTTTCTTTTCTGGAGTTCTGTATTTTCATAAGGATTTCCCTTTTATTTGAATCCGTTGGTGTAATCTTGTCATAAGATTTCTTAATTCTATCATCCATATCTCTTACTCCATCTCCTTCTTCAACATTTTTCTCGCAGAAGATAAATGACTTCGAATGGTGCCTGCCGGTTTATTAAGCATCTTAGCAATTTGTGCACTGTCATATCCTTCATAATAATATAGATACACTGCTGTCTTATACTTATCCGGTAGCGCCAAAACCAGTTCCATCATTTCATCCACTTCATAACTCGCGCCTCCAATGATTTCTGTATAATCATCAATATTCTTACGCTTTCTCCACCAATGTTTCAAAAAGTTCTTACAGTAATTTGATGCGGTCACAATCAACCACGCCTTTCGATGTTCTTCACTTTCAAAAGCCCCCTTATAATTCAATAATTTCAAAAAAACTTCCTGCACTGCATCATCTGTATCCTGTTTATTCTTTAAATAAGTAAAACAAAGGCGGAACACAGCATCCACATGTCTATAATATATTTCTGTAAATTCTTGTTCTTCGTCCGTACGCAACAAAGATTCTTTCATGTCCCTTCCTCCTTTCACTATAGATACAATTGAACACTATCATGTGTTGAAAAAAAATTAACTTTTTATTTGCTCAATGATTCCATCCAACATTCTACTGTCAAATGGTTTTGTAGATGTTTCCATTGTGACAAACAAATTATCCCCCAGATGATACCCTGAATTTGCGTACATTCGCAGCTTCTCAATCGCATTATTGGCATATCGTTCATCATCCATCATTCCAAAATGTTCATAGATTATGTTTCTTCGATTTTCCTCATCTAGAATTGTAAAATCAGGGTAAAACACAATTCCTCCAGGCAATATTAACGGATATTCATATCGATATGGAATATCTTCCCTGTATAATTTATCAGCAATTATTTTTTCAGATTTAGATCGAACTCTTTCTCCTCGTTCCGTATATATCTCAACATTATCCTCGCTAAAGTTTTTTCCTTCATATTCTTCTTCAAGCCACGTATTTCTGTATTGTTCCCTCGGAATAACAACCGGTTCCACCAATTTTCGTTTCGTTTTCGCCATACTTTCAAACACCATTTCCATGGAATGAGTCTCCAGAAATATCTCTAATCTTGTTAGCAACTCTAATTCCTTTTTCGCAATTTTTTCTATCTTCCTATAATATTTATACCGTACTATTTTTTCAGCTTTCTCTTTTTCCCCAGCAGGAATATATTCATATTTTTGATTGTTTCCCTTTATGTAAAACTGAAGTGTAGCATGCTTTTCCTTTACGTCCACACTTCCCCCTTGAACATCTCCACATTGAAGTAGCTGCTGTTCTACAGTTTCACAAATCTTCTCAATTTTCTTCTTTTCCTTTTTAATTTCTACAATCAATCTTCTCATACACGCCCCCTTCGCTCACATCCTTCAGTGTACCCGTGTTTCTTTCATTTTCTCAATTTCTCGGGTACACCTTCCTTCTCGATTTCTTCCTGGCGTACCCGTGTTTTCGCCTCTTTCTCAATTTCTCGGGTACGCCTTCCTTTTTACCCTCTTCCTAGCGTACCCGTGTTTTCTCCACTTTCTCAGTTTCTCGGGTACACCTTCCTTCTTGATTTCTTCCTAGTGTACCCGTGTTTTCGCCTCTTTTTTAATTTTCCGGGTATGCCTTCCTTTTTACCCTCTTCCTAGCGTACCCGTGTTTTCGCCTCTTTTTTAATTTTCCGGGTATGCCTTCCTTTTTACCCTCTTCCTAGCGTACCCGTGTTTTCTCCGCTTTCTCAATTATCCGGGTACTCCTTCCTTTTTACCCTCTTCCTGGCGTACCCGTGTTTTCACCACTTTCTCACTTTTCCGGGTACGCCTACTTTTCAAAAGCCTTCCGACGTCCCCAAGTGCTGGTGTATCATCGTCTTCACACAAATCATTAGAGACTTATTATAGCACCTGGCGGTGCCAAATACAACATAAACATTACGTTGCGTTTAGTCTTTTCATAAATAATCACATAATTCCGTATCCCCCCTCACAACCACATAAAAAAGGTCTGAAAAGTGAATCACTTTCCAGACCTTCTAAATTCAATCAATTATTTACTTAATTTTTCATGAATGCTTGCAGCTGCCTGCTTACCAGCTCCCATAGCGAGGATAACTGTTGCAGCACCTGTTACGGCATCACCACCGGCATAAACATTATCACGAGTTGTTTCTAATGTTTCTTCATTTACTACGAGACAACCACGCTTGTTTGCTTCCAAGCCTTCTGTTGTTGTACGAAGTAATGGGTTTGGTGAAGTACCGATTGACATGATGACTGTATCAACGTCTAATTCGAAGTTACTTCCTTCGATTTCCATTGGACGACGACGACCAGATGCATCCGGTTCTCCTAATTCCATCTGAACACATTCCATCTTTTCAACACGACCATTTTCATCTCCGATTAATTTTACAGGATTATGAAGTGTCTTAAAGATAATGCCTTCTTCCTGAGCATGATGAACTTCTTCTTTTCTTGCTGGAAGTTCTTCCATACCACGACGATAAACAATATATACTTTTTCAGCACCAAGACGAAGAGCTGTTCTGGCAGCATCCATTGCTACGTTACCGCCACCGACTACAGCTACATTCTTGCTCTTGATTACCGGTGTATCATATTCATCTAAGTATGCCTTCATTAAGTTTGCTCTGGTAAGGTATTCGTTTGCAGAATAAACACCTACTAAAGCTTCACCTTCGATTCCCATGAAGGATGGAAGTCCAGCACCGGAACCGATAAATACAGCCTTGAATCCCATATCCATAATTTCATCTACAGAAAGGACACGACCGATTACCATGTTTGTTTCGATCTTAACGCCTAACTTTTCAAGGTTTTCCACTTCCTTCTGAACGATTGCCTTTGGAAGTCTGAATTCAGGGATACCATAAACTAATACACCACCTGCCTTGTGGAAGGCTTCAAAAATAGTTACTTCGTATCCAAGTTTTGCAAGGTCCCCGGCACATGTAAGTCCTGCAGGACCTGCACCGATGACAGCTACCTTGATTCCGTTTGATTCCGGCTTTTCAGCAGCATCATTGCTGTGTGCCATATGATAATCTGCTACAAATCTTTCCAGACGTCCGATGGAAACAGGTTCGCCCTTGATTCCGCGAACACATTTTCCTTCACACTGGTTTTCCTGTGGGCAAACACGTCCACAAACTGCTGGAAGTCCGTTTGTGCTTGTGATAATCTTATAAGCTTCTTCAAATTCTCCGGCAGCTACCTTTGTAATGAATTCTGGAATTCTTACGCAAACCGGACAACCACTCATGCATGGTTTATGTCTACAATTTAAACAACGAGTAGCTTCTTCCATAGCCATTTCTTTTGTATAGCCCTGTGCTACTTCTTCGAAATTTTTGTTTCTTACGTTTGGATCCTGCTCAGGCATAGGAACCTTTGTTAATGACATATTTGGCATTATTTTGCACCTCCTACCTGTTCTGCTGCCTTGTACATACGGCAGTTGTCTTTATCATGTGTCTCAAACTCTCTGTATGTAGAGTTACGCTGCATTAATTCATCATAATCTACCTGATGTCCGTCAAAGTCGGGACCGTCAACACAGGCGAACTTAATTTCTCCGCCAACAGTTACACGGCATCCACCGCACATACCTGTTCCATCTATCATAATAGGATTTAAAGAAACCAATGTCTTGATATTGTATGGTTCTGTCACCTTGGAAACAAACTTCATCATTGGGATAGGTCCAATGGCAATTACTAAGTCATAGTTGTTTCCTGCATCAATTAAGCTCTGAAGCTTATTTGTTACAAACCCTTTTTCTCCATAAGTACCATCATCTGTTGTGATGTAAAGGTTATCACAAACATCTTTGTACTCGTCTTCTAAAATAACAATATCCTTGCTTCTGAAACCGGCAATAACGTCAACCTCTACCCCTGCATTATGCAATGCCTTCGCAGATGGATATGCAATGGCGTTACCTACACCACCACCAACAACGCAGGCTTTCTTAATATCACCAAATTCTGTTGCTTTTCCTAATGGTCCAACAAAATCCAATAAAGCGTCGCCTTCTTTCATCTGGGACAATAACATGGTAGTACGTCCAACAATCTGGAAAATGATTGTAACAGTTCCCTGTTCCGGATCTGCATCAGCCACTGTTAATGGCATTCTTTCTCCCAGTTCATCAATACGAAGAATGATAAACTGTCCTGCTTTCACCTTTTTTGCAACAAAAGGTGCTTCAATGTCAAGGCGTACAACGGTATCGTTTAATTGCTGTCTCTTAACAATCTTGTACATTTTTGTTCCTCCTAAAATGTTTCTTAATCATCTAAACTCATATTCTTTTTCGCAAAAGAATTCCTACGATTTCTATTTTTCAGTCTCTGTAAATTCGCAGTTCGTTTAAGTATATCACATTGACAAAATATTATCAATCAAAAAAGTTTGCACAAAAATTGGAAACATCGCAAAAAACTGCTCCATAAAGACTTCCTTCTTTACGGAGCAGCTTTGATTGCTATTTACTCAGCTTATTTCATTTTGATTTTTTTCTTTCGAGACCATTTTCCATACTGTTTCTTTCCGTTATTCTTTTTATTGAATGCACGGACTTTAACATAATACAGAGTATTTTTCTCTAATCCCTTTAAAGTAATTTTCGTCTTGTTCTTCTTAATCGTTTTAGTTTCATAGCCCTGGAATGATTTGTCATCACAGAAACGAATCTGGTAACCTAAAGCACCCTTAACTTTTCGGAGAACAATTCTTGCTTTCTTTGCGTTCTTTTTCTTCTTAGCTGATTTAATTTTAACTTTTGCCGGCTTCTTAACCTCTTTTTTTACTACAGGTTTTGTTACTTCGTCTTTAGTTGTTGGCACTGTAGTGACAGGTTCTTTGGCT
>CACXEU010000023.1 GCA_902766735.1 uncultured Lachnospiraceae bacterium | reverse complement strand
ATCAATCTGATTTAAGTCTTTAATGAAAGGATGTATCTTATGATTAAAACAAAAAAAGAGATGTTCTTAGAATGATTTAACATTCAATTGAACATCTCTTAAAATTCAATTCTTGTGTTACTTGTGTGTTACTTTTTTGTTACTTACTTGTTACTTTCTGAGTCAAATTAAGCACTTTTCAGCAACACCCAAGACTTCTGAAACCCAGTAAATAAGCCATTTTCGGGATTTCCAAAAGTTCCACATATTATCTCTTTGAGAACTGTGGTGCACGACGAGCTGCTTTGAGACCGTATTTCTTTCTTTCTTTCATTCTTGAATCTCTTGTTAAGAATCCAGCTTTCTTTAATACTGGTCTGTTTTCAGCATCTGCCTGAACTAATGCTCTAGCAATACCATGTCTGATAGCACCAGCCTGTCCTGTGTATCCACCACCACGTACTGTGATTGTGATATCGTACTTATCAACAGCATCAATAGCTGCTAATGGCTGACGTACGATTACCTTTAATGTTTCTAATCCAAAATATTCATCAATATCTCTTTTGTTAATTGTGATATTTCCTTTACCAGGAGCAACATATACTCTAGCTACGCTGCTTTTTCTTCTACCTGTTCCATAAAATCTATCTGCCATCGTTATTTCCTCCTTTCAGTGAACTAAAATGTTAATTCTTCAGGCTTCTGAGCTGCATGTGGATGCTCAGCTCCTGCATAAACAAAAAGCTTCTTAGCCATACTTCTTCCCAAAGGTCCCTTTGGAAGCATGCCCTTAACTGCAAGTTCAATAACTCTTTCAGGTTTCTTAGCAAGCATTTCCTTAAGAGTAGTTTCTTTCATACCACCTACGTAGTCTGAATGATGGTAATAAATCTTCTGATCCAATTTCTTACCTGTTACTTTAATCTTATCTGCGTTTGTGATAATCACGAAATCACCTGTATCGATGTGAGGTGTGAACTGTGGTTTGTTCTTTCCTCTTAATACCTTGGCAACTTCTGAAGCCAAACGACCTAATGTATATTCTGTAGCATCAACTACATACCATTTTCTTTCAATGTCTGCTGGACTAGCCATGTATGTTTTCATTGGTTTTCCTCCTGAAATTTTCTTTGATATCTATGTTTACTGTCCGCACCGTCTATCCCGTACCGGGGCTTTGGCTAGGCATAGTGGTAGCGCACATAACACGTCACAATAAAAGATTATATAATAACTGTATTTTACTGTCAATATCCTTTTTAAAAAAGTTTGACGTAATTATCTCTGGAATTCATCATCATCCGGCAATTCCAATGTTGGCACGCTGCAGGCTGTCGGATTATCAGAATTGTCACAGCATCCTCTGGAGATTGTCTGTTCTGTTTCCTTAGTGTCATCCACAGTTACATTAATGTGTCCATCACCTTTTTTGACACTGCCATCTAACATTGCGATAATTTCATCAATTCTCTTATCTTCCATAATTCTACCTCCTAATCTTCTTCCAAAAGGAACTCCGCCATCACATAATTACTGACATCAATTCCTTTTGGCGTTAAATAAATTCTTTCCTTATTATCTACCAACAGTTCCTGTTTTATAAATTTATCCATCACGTCGCCATAGACGGCGTAAAGATCTGTTTGAAAGGTTGTCCGGAATTCTTCGATAGAAATTCCCTCCATCATACGAAGTCCCAGAAACATAAATTCTGCCATCCGGTCTTTCAAGGAAAGCTGTTCCTGATTAACCCGGACAGATTTAAAATCCTGAGCATTCACATAGGCCTTGAAATCGCTGGTGTTATTGTAACGACAATTTCCAATCAAAGACGCGGCACCAAGACCGAAGCCCATATATTCCTTTCGCTTCCAATAGCCAATGTTATGCCTGCACTCCAAACCTTTCTTTGCATAATTTGAAATTTCATATCGATGATAACCTGCTTCCTTTAGCAACTGTTCTGTCCGATAATACATTTCCCGTTCATCATCCTCAGATGGCAAACAATCATATCCATCCCGGTCCAGCTGCCGCTTCAAAGCTGTTCCTTCTTCCACAATCAGGCTATATGCCGAGATATGTTCCGGATTTAATGCAAGAACCTTGCATACCGTTTCCTCATAAGACTCTATAGTCTGTCCCGGCAGAGCGCTCATCAAATCAATATTAATATTATCAAAACCACATTTTCTTGCCAATTCATAGGACTCCAAAAAATCTTCATAAGAGTGAATCCTTCCCAGACAACGCAGTTCTTCATTATTTGTACTTTGCAACCCAAAGCTAATGCGATTTACGCCAAACTTCTTATAAGTAAGAAGCTTTTCTTCCGTCACAGTTCCGGGATTACATTCGATGGTAATTTCAGCATCCTCACAAATATGGAAATTTTTCCTTACAGATGACAAAATATCTTCCATCTGCTCTGCTTCCAATATGGAAGGAGTTCCTCCACCAATAAAAACGGTGTCCACTAAGACCTCCTCACAAGATGACTGCCGAATTTCCCGAACCAATGCAGCTACATAGTTCCCTTTCGTTTTCTCATCAGCCGGAGCAGATAAAAAATCACAGTAATTGCATTTTCTGATGCAAAAAGGAATATGAATATATAGTTCTAATTTATTCTTCATCTAACTTCAGCACGGACATAAACGCAGCCTGTGGAATTTCCACATTTCCAACCTGGCGCATACGCTTCTTTCCTTCTTTCTGTTTTTCCAAAAGTTTCTTCTTTCTGGAAATATCACCACCGTAACATTTCGCCAATACATCCTTACGCATCGCCTTCACCGTTTCTCTGGCAATTACCTTACTTCCCACTGCTGCCTGAATTGGCACTTCAAACATCTGACGTGGAATTTCCTGCTTCAACTTTTCACACATCTTACGTCCACGTTCATAAGCCGAAACTTCAGGAACAATAAAGGACAATGCATCCACTTCTTCTTT
>CACXEU010000022.1 GCA_902766735.1 uncultured Lachnospiraceae bacterium | reverse complement strand
CTTTTCCGGCATTTGGTTCATATTTTCCATTAATGATTAACTTTCCATCGGAAACAGTAAGATTCTCTGACTTATAGTATTCTTTTTCATTATTTCCCCATTCCCATACACCATAGTTGTTTCCATTTCCAATCTGTGGCGTCCAATTCTTTCTGTTCAATTCTGTTCCGTTAAATTCATCTGCCCAATTGATTTCATAGTTTGTTAAATCAAACTTCTTTGGTGCATCTGCCATTGCAGGAACGGTAAAACAAAACGATGCAACCAATGTTGCTGCTAACATAATAATTTTTCTCATAGATAACCCTCCTCTTTTTCAACCTTCCTTGAGTGGATTCTATTATATTTTCAATTTTTCCTCAATCTTTTGTGAAAATAATGCACCTCTATAAAAAAAGGCACCCTTTTGTCATAATAACATGATTCGGGTGTCCTTTTTTTCACTTAGGAACTATTCTATTCCTACGCCTCTTTTTTCTTTTCTCTGATTGCTTTTTCCGCAACCATATTTTTCACCTTCATTAGACGAATCTGTGTACTACGCTCATTTTCATCTAATTTCATGGTGATATATTTAATGTTTTCCTGCGCCTCCGGAATGATTACATGCTCCAAGGCATTTACACGGCGACGGGTTTTCTCTATTTCCGCAGCCATCAACTGGCAGGACTTTTCAATTTCTGCCAATTTCAGCATGTCCTCAAACACAGTAGACAAGGAGTATACGGCTTCATCTAGTTCCCCTGTAGTAAAAGCATAACCATAAGAATAAATATCATTGCCACTAATCTCTGATTTTGTGGAGAACTGTGGTATTTCCACACTCATGACATTTTTCGTGTCCACACGAATGTCCAAGGATTTATTACTTGCCATCATGGCCGTATTCAGCACTTCCCTGCTCATCCCTGCTCTTGCCAGAGAGAAATCCATATTGGCTTTCTTCAGTCCCTTTTCTACCTTTTTACGCAGTTCCATGTTTTCCACAACCAGTTCCATGAACTGTCGAACCAATTCATCTCGTTTATCTTTCAATAACTTATGTCCCCTGGTGGCAGAAACCAATTTCTTTTTTTGCTTTGTAAGCTCCATTCGGGTTGGATTTACCATAATTACTCTCCCTTATAGTATTCTGCTAAGAACTTGTCATCAATTCTCTTTAATTCTGACTTCGGAAGGATTGATAACAGTTTCCATCCAATATCCATTGTTTCTTCAATGGAACGATTTGCCTCGTATCCCTGAGAAACATATTCTTTTTCAAATTCGTCTGCAAACTTCGCATAAATCAAGTCAATATCAGACAATGCTGCTTCTCCTAAGATGGTCATTAATTCCTTCGCATCTTTGCCTCGGGCATATGCTGAAAATAACTGGTTCATAACGTTACTGTGATCCGCTCTGGTCTTTCCTTCTCCAATACCTTTGTCTTTCAGACGGGACAAGGATGGTAATACATCGATTGGTGGCGTCACACCTTTTCGATAAAGTTCACGACTTAAGATAATCTGGCCCTCTGTAATATAACCGGTAAGGTCAGGGATTGGATGGGTCTTATCATCTTCCGGCATGGTTAAGATTGGAATCATTGTGATACTTCCATCTTTTCCACGCTGACGTCCGGCACGCTCGTATAAGGTTGCCAGGTCTGTGTACATGTATCCCGGATATCCTCGTCTTCCAGGAACTTCCTTTCTGGCTGCAGATACTTCACGAAGGGCATCTGCATAGTTTGTAATATCTGTAATGATAACAAGGACATGCATTCCTTTTTCAAAAGCGAGGTATTCTGCCGCTGTCAATGCCATACGTGGTGTTGCAATACGTTCTACTGCCGGGTCATTGGCCAGGTTAATAAATAATACGGTACGGTCAATCGCTCCGGTTTCCTTGAAGGAATTGATAAAGAAGTTTGATTCTTCGAATGTAATACCTACCGCAGCAAATACTACCGCGAACTGCTCATCTTTTCCACGAACCTTTGCCTGCTTTGCAATCTGCGCTGCAAGCTGAGCATGCGGAAGTCCGGATGCCGAAAAGATTGGTAACTTCTGTCCTCTAACCAGAGTGTTTAATCCATCAATGGCAGAAACACCGGTCTGAATAAACTCAGACGGATAATTTCGTGCTGCCGGATTCATTGCCACACCGTTAATATCTCTTCGTTCTTCCGGAAGGATTTCAACACCATCATCAATTGGATTTCCAAGACCGTCAAAAACACGTCCCAACATATCCTCGGAAACTCCCAGTTCCATACTTCTTCCCAGGAAACGAACCTTACTGTTGGAAAGGTTAATACCCGTGGAATCTTCGAAAAGCTGAACTAATGCATTGCTTCCATTTACTTCCAATACCTTGCATCGACGAACTTCGCCATTAGCTAATTCGATTTCTCCTAATTCATCGTAGCTGACATTTTCCACGCCTTCTACCATCATCAATGGTCCTGCTACTTCTTGAATCGTTCTATACTCTCTAGGCATTTTAGTATTCCTCCTTTCTCAACGTATTTGCTACTTCTTTGGATAACTGTTCCGTGATTCTTTCATATTCTTTGTCCAAATCATTTTCATGTGTGTATTTGAAACGTCCGATTGCTTCACGAACAGGTAATTTTACTAATTCTTCAATCTTTGCACCTTCGTCCAATGCAGCTCTGGATTCATCATAATATCCAAGAACAAGCTTCATCATCATTGCCTGCTTCTTCAAGGACGTATAAGTATCTATTTCATGGAAGGAGTTCTGATGCAAATAGTCTTCACGTATGGATCGGCTGGCTTCCATCTTCAAACGATCCGGTGCAGACAAGGCATCCATACCAACCATCTTTACGATTTCTTCCAGTTCCGCTTCTTCCTGCAAGAGACTCATTAACTTCTGACGAAGTTCTAGCCACTGGCTATCAACATTTTCCGTGAACCATGAACCAATGTTATCCACGTACAGGGAATAACTGGTCAGCCAGTTAATTGCCGGGAAGTGTCTCTTATAAGCCAATGCAGAATCCAGTCCCCAGAATACCTTAACAATACGAAGGGTTGCCTGAGATACCGGTTCTGAAATATCACCACCCGGAGGAGATACCGCTCCGATTACGGAAAGTGCTCCGTCCCTTCCTTCGCTACCTAAGGTTACCACATCACCGGCACGTTCATAGAACTGTGCAAGACGGCTTCCTAAGTATGCAGGATATCCTTCTTCACCAGGCATTTCTTCCAGACGTCCGGACATTTCACGAAGCGCCTCAGCCCATCGGGATGTCGAATCCGCCATTAAGGCAACCGAATATCCCATGTCTCTAAAGTATTCAGCAATAGTAATACCGGTATAAATGGATGCCTCTCTGGCTGCTACCGGCATATCTGAAGTATTGGCAATCAATACGGTTCTTTCCATCAGGGATTCCCCTGTTTTCGGATCCTTTAATTCTGGGAATTCATTTAAAACGTCAGTCATTTCGTTTCCACGTTCCCCACATCCAATGTAAACCACAATATCAGCTTCTGCCCATTTTGCCAACTGATGCTGAATGACTGTCTTACCACTTCCAAAAGGTCCCGGAACAGAAGCTACACCACCTCTGGCGATTGGGAACAATGTATCGACTACTCGCTGTCCTGTGATTAACGGTTTATTCGGTGCTTTCTTTTCCTTATATGGACGGCCTTTACGCACCGGCCATTTCTGCATCAGGGTAAGTTTTTCTTCTCCCTTTTCTGTCTTTACGACTGCCACGGTTTCCGTAACGTCGTAATTCCCAGCTGTAATACTTACAATTTCACCTTCAATTCCGTAAGGAACCATGATTTTCTGTGTTACGACTGCGGTTTCCTTAACTGTACCAATGACATCGCCGGCAACTACATGGTCTCCCACCTTTGCAACCGGTTCAAAGTCCCAACGTAATTCTCTCTTTAATGATGGTACGGAAATTCCTCTCTTTAAAAGATTTCCGGAAACCTTCATAATATCATCCAAAGGTCTCTGAATTCCATCATAAATACTTCCAATTAATCCCGGTCCCAATTCAACAGACATTGGTGCCCCAGTAGAAATTACCGGTTCCCCCGGTCCTAATCCTGCCGTTTCCTCGTAAACCTGAATGGAAGCTCTATCACCATGCATTTCAATGATTTCACCGATAAGATTCTGATTACTAACTCTTACCACGTCAAACATGTTTGCATCTCGCATGCCTTCGGCAATAACCAAAGGTCCTGCAACTTTTTTGATTGTGCCTTTACTATTTTCCATGTTACTTTCCTTCCTGTTTCTTTTTATTCATTTCCAAAAAGAATGTCTGAACCGATTGCCTGCTCCACGCTGTCCTTGACACCCTGAATTCCGGCACCGGTATTTCCCCATACACCTGGAATCATAATGATTGCCGGTGTAATCAGTTCTTTATACTTTTCTATTTCTTCTTTTATTTTTTCTGCAAGAGACTCCGTGATATAGATAATGGCGTAGTCACCCTTTACCAGTCTGCGAATCTGATGAATTGCCTCCATCTTTTCCTCAACCGGGAAAATGTCCAGCCCCAGCGCGCCAAATCCATAAATACTATCGTAATCTCCTATGACCACTGCTTTATGCATACATCCGCCTTACCCTTTCTCTAATAAAGTCTTCTTCAAATCCATTTTGTTTTCCAAGAAGAATCATCTTAGCTGTCTTAATTTCATTCAATCTGGCGATTGCATATGCGATAATCGGACCAATTCCAAAAGATTTATATTTTTCTCCCCGGATGATATCTACAATCTGATTATCACACCAGCATTCAAACACCGATGCAGATGTCTGAAAAGCTTTTACACCTTCCCCAAATCCTATAGCTTCCAGGTAACTAAAGATTGCCTCCAGTCCTCCCATGGATGCTGATTTCAGTTCTGAAACACTGACTCCACTACATGGTACCAAGGCATGATCCAGAAATTGTTCATCTTTCCCAGCCTGCACCCCACGAATGGCGATTTTGATATTTGCCAGTGTCAATTGCATATCTGCATATTTTTGAATCAAGTCATTTTCAGCTTGAGTTCCTTCTTTTTTAATTGCCTCCAGCGTTGCCCGGTCTACAATTAAATCACATAATTGTCCGTCACCGGTACGAAGCAAGGTATCTGTTGCTTCCTTCGCCACATCTTGCATATTCGCCGGCAGACTCTCATATTTTCCTTCTCTGATTTTGTTCATCAAAGAAGCCGGATCCAAATTGGTTCCTTCAATAAATGCATGGTCCACTTCCACACCGGTACAAACCTGCTTGATTGCTGCCTTCAAATTATGAAATTCATCCTGGATGGTGAGAATGGAATATTCCGAAGCATCATCTACAATGTCCTGAAGGACTTTCATAGTCTTCTGTTTCTCTTCTTCCATCATTTGGTCCAGTTCTACTTCAGTCATCTGACTTCCCCAGCCTTTATCCTGTAGAAACGTCATGCCCTCTTCATAATTCTTACTGGCAAGAAGCTGTGCCACTGCCTCATCGGTCAAAAGACCTGTTTCCAAGGCTCTGATTCTGGCAACCCCATAAGTGTATTCCTTTTCCATGGTGTCACCTCCTAGCCGAATAATTTACCGGACGCTACATCCTTTAACTGTTCCAATTTCGTGTCAATTAAAGACTGTAAGGTACAGTTTTCTTCAATCATTCCATATCGCAAAATGAATCCGTCAGAAATATCAGCTGCCTCCTTCACCAAAGCAAGTTTTCCTCCTACTTCTGTTGCAATCTGATTCGCATCGGCTTCAAAGCCTGTAGGGATTCTGTCCAAATCCTTCTTTCCCAAAAGGATTTCTCCCTGCTTTCCAACCACATTTGCTTTCAATATTTTCAGAAGCATTTCAAAGTATTCCTGATCCGGAAGAGATATCATTTTTTCGTAAGCTTTTTCCAAGGCAAGATTAATATTTAACTGCTTTGCCCCTAAGACTGCATTTCTTTCTGAAAACTCTGCTCCGGAATTTGCCTTGCTGATATATAACTCGCGTTCCTGCTTCGCTTTCTTTTCAAAATCAGCGACTTCATTTCTGATTTTTTCATTTTCCTGTGCCAGGTATTTGTCACAGTACTCTTTTGCTTCTGCAATGATCTGACCGGCTTCTAGTTCTGCTTTATGATCAATTTCTTTGATGATATTATCTAATCCGCTCATAAATCTATCCTATCTTTCTTTTTTCCTACTTCGTTGTTCTTCTTATAATGCGATTCCATTTAATGCAAGGAATGAAATAAGAAGTGCCAGGATGGCATATGTTTCTACCATAGCTGGGAAAAGCATAGCTTTACCAAACTGTTCCGGACGTTTTGCAATGATTCCGATACTTGCTGCAGAAGTTTTTCCCTGATACTTTCCTGAAACCAAACCAACGATTCCCATTGGAAGACATGCAGCAAGAATTTCCATTCCCTGGACAGCTGTTAAAGTTACAGCACCACTACCGATGATTCCGATTTTTGACAATGCAATAAATCCGATTAACAATCCATAGAGCCCCTGTGTACCAGGTAATAACTGCATAATTAAAACCTTTGCGAACTTGGTTGGGTCTTCTGTCATAACGCCTGATGCTGCCTGACCGGCAATTCCAACACCGATGGCTGATCCCATACCTGCCATTAATACAGCAATTGATGCTCCAAGTAACGCATAAAATAATCCTAAATCACTAAAAAATTGTCCTAAACTCATTGTTTCCTCCATTCTGCCTTTTTCGGCAATATCCTTTTTTATTTTTTTAACAATGTTTCGGCTTAAACTCTTTTCGCCTGTACATCGTCGAAGTCCGTATATTTTGTATTGGTCTGGAACGGCTGGAACTCCACGCCGCCACCTTCGTAGAACTTTCCAAAGAATTCCACGAACTGTAATCTGTTTGTATGAACATATGCTCCTAACAGGTTAATTGCCATATTAAAGATATGTCCAAACAGGAACACTGCGATAAATAGGATAACTCCCGGTACAGTTCGTCCTCCCATTGCCGCCATGGTGTTAATTACCTGAGCAATAACCCCGGTTGCAAGACCTAACGCTAACAATCTGGAATATGATAACAAATCACTTAACCAGCTTGTGGTGTCATACAAGCTATATGCGCCAAGCATTATTCGCTTTGCAGGGTTCTTTGCACGCCGTCCTGCCATTAGTAAAATTCCTAGCATACCCACAATCGTCAATCCCTTTGCCAGTAAATTCAACCAAGCCGGGAATGTCACCATTCCTCCGATAAAGGATGCAAAAATACTTGTTGGAATTAACATCAGGATGAGGCCTGCCAGGAAGAAGTACCACATCAACACATCAAAGATAAATCCGGTAACATCTTTATCCTTCAATAACAGGTATCCTTTGATTCCCAATCCGGTAAACAGGTGTACAATTCCAAACACCATACAGTACACAAGCATTTTCATCGGCTGCGTTACCGGTTCAAACCACAATGGTGGAATCGTCACTGTCTTTCCAAAGAAGGTTCCGCTGATAACGGAAATGGCATTTCCAAAGTAACCGCCAAAGAGAACACCCCAGATTAACGTGGAAATTCCACAGTACATAAACATCTTAAAGGTTTTTCTCATTCCCTCTTCCATTCTTGGGAACTTCTTTAACAAAATCAAACATCCAATAAACATCAGAAATCCGTATGCTGCATCCGATAACATAATTCCAAAAAGGAAGTAGTAAAAGAATGCCGTAATCGCCGTCGGATCAATTTCTTTTTTCGTCGGTAGGGCAAAAGATTTTACAACCCCCTCCACTGCATCTGTAAAGCCATTGTTTTTAATGAGCACCGGAGCAGTTTCACTTTCCGGTATTTCTTCTGTTTCAAAGAATACGGAGTAAGATTCTTCCAATTCTTTTCTCAGTTCCTCAACCTCATTCTCCGGCATGTAACCGGTAATGATAAAGGTATGCTTCGACTGTTCCAAGTCTCCCAAGACCTTGTACTTGGCCCCTCGGGTTCTGTAGTAGTCACCCAATTTTTTGAAATCAAATCGATGCGCAGTTTCTGCTTCCACCTGCGCCATCAACTCGTCAATGACTTTCTCAGTATTCTTAATGCGGTCCACTCGATTAAAGATGGACTTTTCCGGAATGTGATGTGCCACCACCGGTGGCTTTGTGAAATTCAGTTTTCGTAAGAACTGTTCCACTTCATCCTGTTCTTCTTTCATATAAAAGCAGGAAATATACGTCTGATATTTATCCTGATGAACCACCTGAGCACTGAGTCGTTCCGGTGCCTCCATTTCTTCCATTTTTCTGATAAGACCTTCATTGTCATAGGATCCTGAAATGCACCCGACCTGATGAAACGTATTGCGGGTACCGGTATAATTCATCGCCACATCCATTTCTTCCCATGGTTTCAAAGTCTTAATTTCATCCTGGAACTTTAAGATATCTGCTTTCTTCTCATCTATTTGTTTCTTTAAGGATATGATGTTATTAACACGTCCCATCAGTTCCTGCTGTTTTTCAACAATCTGATAGTACTCCTCGCTTTCCAATAACTTCTTTCCCTCCAATGAGGATAGCAAAGATGTTTCCTCCGGGAACAATTCCTGTAAGATTTCCAAAGCATTTTCAGCCAATGCTGCGTTTTTCTCGAAGATGGATACCTGGGTCGCAGTATTAATCTTGGACAAATACTGTTCTAGTTCCTCATTCTTTTGCAATAAATCTTCCCGAATTTCTAAAACACCTTTTCTTTGTATCAATTCCAGAATACCTTTTCTGTTTTCTTTCATTGCGCATATGATTACTTTGCGCATTTCTAAAACTGCCATGTATTCCTCCTGTTAGCCAACAATCTCATGAATCACTGCTTCTACAGCTTCGTCCATTTTCTCTGATGCCATATGATGGATCATTGAAATTTCTTTGTCGATTTGGTCCTGAACCGCTACGGCTTCCTGTGCGCATTGCACTTTCACCTGGTCCATTTCCGAGAGACTGTTTTCTTCTGCTTTCTTCAATTCATTTGTTCGAAGTGTCTGTGCCTGTTTTTTCACATCCTCTTTCATGGAAAGAGCCTGCTCCTTTGCACCTTCAATCTTCTTTTCAGCAGAGGCTTCTGCTATTTTAATAGCATCTACTGTTTCTTGAATCATAAGAGTTTTTCCCTCCTTTACACACCACTTAAATATATTACTTTTCAAGGAAGAAATCCATAGAGTTCATAAAACGTTTAAAGATTGTTTCCAAATAACTGTATATATTTCGTACATTCATCAGAAATCTTTATTTTCTTCCTATTCCAGTTAATTTTATTATTTGATGGAGCTTCCATCCTTCTTGAGTCCGGTTCCATAAGGGAACATTACCAGACTTTCATCAGTAAACTTATCAGAAATATCATAGGCAGTCACCGGCCAAGTTACCGGAGTTCTACCGACAAATTCCTTCTCTCCAAACAAAACATCTGCAATTCCTGCACATTCCGTTCCCGGAAGCCATGCGCAAACCAATGCGTCGATACGATTCATTTCCTCAGAAACGGTCAACGGCCTTCCTGTTACCAGCATTAAGATAATCGGAATGTCCTTACCATATTTTGCTTTCGTTTCCTCCACCATAGTCTTTCCTTCATAATCCAAGAAAAGACCATTGGCTCCGGTATCTCCAACAGATTCGGAATACGGTGATTCCCCTGCCACAATAATCACGGCATCCACATCCTTTGCTGCTTCTTCTGCCGAATCAACATACTCAAATTCCTTATCCGGGGCAACTTCCCGAAATCCTTTTAGAATCGTTGTTCCAATGGTTGTCTCCCCTTTATCTCCATTCCAGCTAATAGTCCAGCCACCGCACTGAGTTCCAATATCATCTGCTGCTTCTCCCATGACAGCAATTTTCTTTGCATCTGCCAAAGACTGTATAGCAGTTTTTCCTCCTTTGACCTTATCATTTTTTAATAAAGTCAAGGATTCACTGACCGCGTTTCTTGCTAAAGATCTATGTTCTTCACAACCAACCTGTTCCAGCTGTTCCTGTTCTGCTTTTCCATTGATTTCTTCCTCAAAGAGACCTGCATTAAATTTCACTGTCAGAATTCTGGAAACCGCATCATTGATTCGTTCTTCTGACACTTTTCCTTCATTCACCAGTGCAATCAGATTATAATAACATTTTTGCCAATCCAATGGTTCCATCAGCATGTCCACACCGGCATTGACACATTCCATTAACTGAACCTTATAATCATCACTCTTACAATGTTCCACACCATCATAATCAGAAATGACCATTCCCTGAAAACCGAGTTCCCCTTTCAGATAATTCGTTATCAATTCCTTGTTTTCATGACAATTCACACCATTAATGGAATTATAAGACACCATCAGTGTCTGGGCACCTGCCTCAATTGCTGCGACATAAGGTTTAATGATTTCATTTCGAAGCAATGTTTCAAATTCCTTTGGATCCATCTCCACATTTCCCTGATTCTCGCCCTGTTCTACCTGTCCTTCTCCCACAAAATGTTTCACAGAACAAAGAACATGTCTTTCCGAAAGGAAATCCTCAGCATCCTTACGTCCCTGTAACCCATTCACGTAAGCAGTGCCAAGTTCTGAAACCAGATCCGCATTTTCTCCGAAGCACTCATAGAATCTTCCCCAATGTTCATCATAAGCAACCCCTAATACGGGAGAAAAAGCATAATTAGAACCCACAGCTCTAGTTTCCGAAGCGGTAGTCTGACCGATTTTTTCCACCAGGTCCGCATCCCCGGTTGCTCCTAATCCAATCTGATGTGGGAAGATTGTGGTTCCATAAACATTGCTGTTTCCGTGAACAGAATCAACGCCATATAAAATCGGAATTCCATATTTACTTTCCGCTGCTGCCTTCTTGTAATTATTGATTTCCTCAGACCAATCTTTTACAGTATTCCCACTGGTCGGTGCTGAACCACCACCGCTCAAAACGGCTCCCAGTCCATACTGCTTTACTGCTTTATAATCTGCACCTCCATCTGCCACATTTCTCTCTGCCATAATCATCTGGGCAATTTTTTCCTTGATGGTCATTCGTCCCATCAAATCTTTTACACGTTCTTCTGTAGATGCCTCCGGGTCCTGATAAACATAAGTCTTTTTTGTTTCTTTTTCCTGACCGGACTGACATCCGAAAAGCAGAGACACCGACAATACCGCAGCCATTCCCATACTCATTATCTTCTTACTAAATTTTCTTCTCATAATTATCCTTAACCCATTTCCTTCAATACGCAAAAACATCCCTATAAGGAACCGGCACCATTGCCGAATGCTTCATAGACATGTTCTTTTAAACGTTCTTCTATATACACGGTACGTTAGGATTTCCCTTTCTCCCCTTTAAATACCATGGTAAAAACTACGCCTTTATCCCTATTTTCAGCAAAACAAATCCCGTTATGCTCTTTCACAATTTCCTTTACGATATAAAGCCCCACACCAATATTCACATTATCGTCTCTTTGCTTCTTGCTAAAATAACTTTTCCAGATTTCCCCGAAATCCTTTTCAGGAATCGGTTCACCACGATTGTAAACAGATAATGCTGCATTTTCCCCGTTCATTTTCAAGGAAACTTTCACACTACTTTCGCTCTCCGCATGTTCAAAGGCATTCATCAATAAGTTATTGAATGCCTGCATCACCTGCTCCTGATTCATCATCACATAAACATCAGGCTCGATATCAAAAACTGCTTTTAAATTTTTCTTATTCATCCACGAGATATATCGTTTTTCCCGTGACAAAAGTAACTCTGAAAAATTGACTTTTTTCAATGTTATCTTTTGTTTTTCCCCGTTATTCATGGATAGCTGTAATAAATCCCGAATCATATCGGACATTTTATTTATTTCTTCCATAACTGATTCATAGTATTCTTCCATTGCTTCAGGATGTTCCAAGTTCATCATTTCCAACTGACTGGAAACAATTGCCAATGGTGTTTTCAACTCATGTGTGGCCATTCGGATGAAATCTTTCTTTCGCTCATCCATTTCCACCAAACCATCATTCTGACTCCGAAGCAAATAGTTATAGTTCTGAGTTTCCAACAGTTTATCAGAAATACTCATATACATTTCAAAAATTCGTTCAGCAACCACACCTACTTCGTCATTTGAAAATTTGTATTTATCCTTGTCGAAATCAATCTGACCATCTTTTAATTTATTGGTTATTTCCTCTAACTGCTCAATCGGCTTCAATGTTCTATTTGCCTGAATAATGGAATAAGGAACCGCTATAATCAAAGCAACAAACATCTCGATAATCAGGAAATTACAAATTCGGTTAATACTACTGTCAAGGGATTTAATGTTCATTGCCAAAAGAATGAAATACGTTGTTCCATTCTTTTGAACCTTTCCCTTTAGCATAATGACATTTTCACTAATAATCGGTACCGGTTCTTCCTCATAGTCTTCTATGTCCAAAATCCCTATGCTGTCCGGTCTGGTTTCCAGGTTTCTCTTTCGACTGCTGGTAAACAGAATATGGTCCTCACAGAACACATCCACTGTATATCCGTAAGACGCCAACTCCTCCATTTTTCCAATTTCTCCATCTCCCATTGATTCCAAGGGGAGTTTTGACAAATCCTGAAAGGTATCCACCATGCTCTTTTCGGTTTCTAAAATATAATACTGCCTGGCACATAAATTATATCCTAAAATAATTCCGCCAATTAAAATCAGTAGAAAAACGGTCATTCGAATAAGATATTTTGACTTAATTCTCCGCATTCTTTTCCTTTACCTCAAAGCGATATCCAACTCCATAAACGGACTGAATGTATGGATGTGCGTCCGTCATTTTCTTTCTAAGCTGTTTCACTAAGGTGTCAACGGTACGAATATCTCCATCATATTCAAAGCCCCATACTGCATTCAGAATTCTTTCACGACTCACTACGATGTTTTCATTTTCTGCAAAATATACCAACAATTCGAATTCCTTCGGTGTTGTTTCAAAGTATTCGTCATTTAAGAAAGCTTTTCGATAATTCTTTTCCAGTCTCAACGCACCACGTTCAATGGCGTTCGGACCTTTCTGGTCATTTCGGTCAATTAATTTATCCATATGTGCCAGAAGAACTTTCATCAGGAACGGCTTTGTGATGTAGTTATCCGCACCACCGTTCAGTCCTTCTAACTGATCCTCTTCGGACTCTCTTGCTGTCAGCATGATAATCGGCACCTGAGAACTGTTTCTGATTTCCTTCAAAACCATGATTCCGTCAATGTCCGGCAACATACCGTCTAACAGGATAATGTCAATCTTCCTGCTATACTCAAAAAACAAATCAATTCCTTCTTTTCCAGTTCCCGAAACCAGTACCTCAAACTCATTTCTGGTCAGGAATTTTGAAAGAACCTCTCTTAACTTCAAATCATCTTCAATAATCAGTACAACTTTTTTCCCTTTGTTCATATTCATACCTCGCTCGTTTTCTATATAAACATTTTAAATGGTATAAAACCAATTTTCTTCCGGATTCAGTTCACTGGCTTCTATATAGTCATACTTGCTCTTCATATCCAGTTGCTGATTCTTAATACTTACCGTAACCCCCGGTTCCACTGACTTCGTGATGAACGCGTTACTTCCAATCACCGCACCGCGGCCAATCACTGTTTCCCCACCAAGAATGGATGCTCCGGCGTAAATCGTGACATGATCCTCAATGGTCGGATGACGTTTCACTCCTTTTAGTCTCTGTCCACCTCTCGTAGACAAGGCACCAATGGTTACCCCCTGATAAACTTTCACATAATCGCCGATAATGGTTGTCTCACCAACAACAATTCCCGTTCCGTGATCAATAAAGAAATACTTTCCAAGGGTTGCCCCTGGGTGGATATCAATTCCAGTCTTACTATGGGCCTGTTCCGTCATCATTCTCGGAATAATCGGGATTCCTAAAAGAAACAATTCATGAGCAAGACGATTTATGGTAATTGCGTATAACCCCGGATAACATAGAATGATTTCATTCTTATTAAATGCAGCCGGGTCCCCATCAAAGGTCGCCAGTACATCCGTTTCTGTATACTCTCTTACCTTCGGAATCTTTCTGAAAAATTCCAATGACATCTGTTGTGCACGCTCTTCAATTTCCTGTGGGCTTACTTCGGAATTTTCCGGCAACTGACGTAATACAATACTAATTTGCTTCGTCAGATTGTAAACAACATCCTCAATAATTACTGCCAACCTGCTGTCATCATTGTAAAAGCGATAGGACCGGTCACGATAGTATCCCGGATACACAATATTGAGAAGTTTCTTCGTAATATCTGCCACCACATCCATATCCGGCTGATCAAATAGTTCAATCGCATCAATGGTCTTCTCATTTTCGTAATCTTCCAAAATATGATTCACGATGTCTTTAATTTCAACTTCTATCTTGCTATGCATCTTCCACCTCCGTCAGTTTATTCTATGAGAATGACTTAAACGGAATTCCACTTGTCTTAAATTAGTTGTTTCCTAATTCTTTCTTAATCGCTTCTAATAATTCATCATAGTTTTCAAAAGCTGGGAATTCCGGATATTCTGCCTTAATGGCATCTGTACTCTTGAATAAGAATCCTGCCTTACTAGCCTGAATCATTCCAATATCATTATGGCTGTCTCCACTGGCAATCGTATCATATCCAATAGACTGCAAAGCCTTTACTGTTGTGTATTTTGATTTTTCACAACGCATCTTATGTCCAGTAATTTCTCCATTTTCATTCACTACCAATGAATTGCAGAAAATAGTTGGCCATCCAAGTTTCTTCATCAGTGGCTTTGCAAACTGTGTGAATGTATCACTAATAATAATAACCTGTGTTAATTCACGAAGATTATCCAAGAATTCTTTTGCTCCCGGAATCGGATCAATCTTTGCAATGGTATCCTGAATTTCCTTCAGTCCTAATCCGTGTTCTTTTAAAATATCAATACGATATTTCATTAATTTATCATAATCCGGTTCATCTCTGGTAGTTTTCTTTAACGCTTCAATTCCTGTTTCTTCTGCGAAAGCAATCCAAATTTCCGGAACTAATACACCTTCTAAATCTAAACATACAATTTCCATGATTTCCTCCTCAATCAACGTTTTTTGTTTTATTTTTACACACTTTGTGATTATATCACAATTTACCCATTATGATAACTATTTTAGGAAATTGTGTGGATAATTTTGTAAGTTTTTTGAACTTTCCATAATTTCTTTACACTTTCTTGACATTTTCGGGTTATAATAGGTAGATAATGTACAATTCCGGCATATTGGGAGCTATCCATTCCGGAAAAATAATGCATAAGAATAGGGTAATAAAAATGACTACAACGAATCACAAACATGAAAAAACAAATCCAGCATTCGGGTTAACCGATGCCCAGGTTCAGGAGCGAATCAACAAAGGACTGGTAAATACGAAAGTGGACTCTTCCACCCAAACCGTGAAGCAGATTATCACTTCCAATGTATTTACTTATTTTAACTTTATCTTTATTGTTCTTTCGGCTCTCCTGATTCTGGTAGGAGCATTTAACAATCTGACTTTCCTTCCTGTCATTATTTCCAATACTTTAATTGGTATCATTCAGGAACTTCGTTCCAAAAAGGTGTTGGACGAGTTGACGATTTTAAATGCGCCAACCTGTGTGGTTCTTCGAAACGGAAAGCAGACACGGATTGACGCCGAGAAACTGGTCCAGGGAGACATTGTGATTTTCTCTGCCGGGAACCAGATTCCGGCAGATGCCACAGTAATTCGTGGTTCCGTCAATGTCAACGAATCCCTGATTACCGGAGAATCTGATGAAGTAACGAAAGAACCGGGGCATCCATTATTATCCGGAAGTTTTATTGTTTCCGGGAAATGTATTGCCCGTCTGGATAAAGTTGGGAAAGAATCCTATGTTTCCCAGCTCACTTTGGAAGCTACCGCTTCCCAAAAGCATGAGCAGTCTGAAATGATACGATCTCTGAACCGTTTGGTTCAGATTATCGGAATCGTCATCATTCCAATTGGTGCCACCATGTTTTTTCAGCAATATATTTTACAGGATGCTTCCTTAAAAGAAAGTATCGTCGGTATGGTTGCTGCCGTGATTGGAATGATTCCGGAAGGATTATATCTGTTGGCAAGTGTTGCCTTAGTGGTCAGCGCTATTCGTCTGGCAAAACAACAGGTATTACTCCACGATATGAAATCTATCGAGACCTTAGCACGTGTTGATGTGCTCTGCGTGGATAAAACCGGTACCATTACCGTTCCGGAAATGGAAGTCAGCGGACTTCACATCTTCGAGAGCGCAACCGACCATAGCGTACAGCATGTCACCAAACTCTTATCCGATTTTTCCTCAGCAATGACAGCTGATAACGCCACCATGGAAGCTATGAAAAATTCCTTCCACCAAGACGGTACAGAAAAAGCGGACCAGGTCATTGCCTTTTCCTCAGAAAGAAAATATAGTGCCGCAACATTCCATGGCACTCACTATGTGTTAGGCGCTCCGGAATTTTTATTGTTAAAGGAATATTCCAAATACGAGAGTGAAATCAGAAAATATAGTGATAAGGGATACCGTGTCATTGTATTCGGTACTTATGAAGGTGAAATGACTGGAAAACGTTTGGAGAAAAGCATTCAGCCAATCTGCCTCGTATATCTTTCCAATGCCATTCGTAGCGGAGCAAAAGAAACCTTTTCTTACTTTGCCGAATGCGGGGTGGAACTGAAAGTTATCTCCGGTGATAATCCTGCCACTGTTTCAGAAATATCCGAGAAGGCAGGAATCGAAAATGCCCATCGCTATGTGGATGCGTCCACATTGGAAACTGATGAAGACATTTATAAGGCTGTTTCTGAATATACCGTATTCGGACGTGTCACTCCGGACCAGAAACAGAAATTTGTAAACGCCCTTCAACAGCAAGGGCATACCGTTGCCATGACCGGAGACGGTGTAAACGACGTGTTAGCATTAAAAGATGCAGACTGTAGCATTGCCATGGCTTCCGGAAGCGATGCCGCCGCGAACGTTGCTCAGTTAGTTTTATTGGATTCTGATTTTTCCAGAATGCCTTCTGTCGTTTTAGAAGGACGACGGGTCGTAAACAATATTCAGAGATCAGCCAGCCTGTTCTTGGTAAAGAATATTTTTTCGTTACTCATGGCACTGTTCTCCATGATTTTTATGTTTAGTTATCCTTTAGAGCCATCGCAGATTTCCTTAATCAGCGTCTTTACGATAGGCATACCATCCTTCGTTCTGGCTTTGGAACCGAACAAGAACCGCATCAGCGGAAAATTCTTAACCAATGTCTTTTTAAGGGCATTGCCTGCAGGACTGACCGACTTTGTTGTCGTTGCAGGATTAGTGTACTTCTGTAATGAATTCCACGTGGACGAGCATAGTATTTCGACTTGTTGTACGATTCTGCTTGCCATCGTAGGATTTATGATTTTATATCGCGTAGCCTCACCGATGACCAGGATTCATTGGTTCTTATTGATTTCCCTGATTGTTGGCTGGCTGATTTGTATGCTGTTTATCGGAAAACTATTCTCGATTACAGATATTACCAGACAATGTACTATGTTATTGATTGTGTTTGCATTCATTACAGAACCATTACTGCGATATACCTATAAACTATCGTGCTATATCCTCGATCAAATCGAGAAAAAACATGCACTGAAATTAAAACAACGAAACAAATAATTTTTTAAGAAAGGAGATACTGTTTTCAGTATTCAGATTATGGCAGAAACAAAATTTACAGGAACAGATACTTACGTGGCCTCAGAAGATTTAATGGCCGCTGTGGAGGTTGCTTCTACCTTAGAGAAGCCATTGCTTATTAAGGGAGAACCGGGAACCGGAAAAACCATGTTGGCAGATGCTGTTGCAAAGGCTCTTGACAAAGAGCTCTTAATTTGGAACATCAAGTCCACTACCAAGGCTCAGGATGGTCTTTATATGTATGATACCATCCAGCGTCTTTACGACAGCCAGTTTGACGAATCCGGCGTGGATGACATTTCTCATTACATTAAGCTTGGAAAGTTAGGAGAAGCTTTTAAAAAAGAGGAACAGGTGGTTCTTCTGATTGACGAAATTGATAAAGCAGATTTGGAATTTCCAAACGACCTTCTTTGGGAACTTGATAAAATGGAATTCTACATCCATGAAACCAAGGAAACCGTCAAGGCAAAAAAACGTCCGATTGTAATTATCACATCCAATGCGGAAAAAGAATTGCCGGACGCATTCCTTCGCCGTTGTATTTTCCATTACATCGAATTTCCTAATGCAGATTTAATGAAACAGATTGTCACTGCACACTTCGAAAACCTGGAAGAACACTTATTGGAAAGTGCCATGAAGACCTTCTATTGGATTCGTGGAATTCGAGATATCCGTAAGAAGCCTAGCACCTCTGAATTAATTGACTGGCTCCGTGCCCTGATGATTGGTGGCGTGGATCCGGATAAAATCCAGCAGGAACTTCCATTCCTCGGTGTCTTAATGAAGAAAGACGAAGATATGGAAATGGTCAGAGATATGAACACATAAGGAGGTCCTATGTTTACTCCATTTTTTTACATTTTAAAAAATAATGGTCTCAATATTTCTACTACGGAATGGCTGACATTAATGGATGCCTTAGACAAGGATCTGGCTCATTCCAGCTTTACTGATTTTTACTATCTTTGTAAAACAATTCTGGTAAAAAGTGAAAGTGATTATGACAAATTGGATTCCGCATTTTTAGAATATTTCAAGAATGTAAAAGAACAAAAACTGAATTTGGAGCAGATTAACAAGTGGCTTCATAACGATGCCAAGGAAGGAACCATGACGAAACCGGAAATGTACCGGGATATGCGTACAAAACGGGAAGCCAAAGAAGTTCATCGAATGTTCCGGGAACGTATCGGAGAACAGCACACGGAACACAATGGTGGAAATTACTGGATTGGTACCGGCGGTGGTTCAGAATTTGGTAAAAACGGTCACGTGGCAGGCGGAATTCAGTTAGGTGACAAAGCCGGAATGAAAACGGCCTTTGCCGTTTTAGGCGAACGCCGTTACAAGGATTTCCGTCACGACAAAAAACTGACCATGCGTCAGTTCCAGGTGGCATTTCGTGAACTTCGCCAGTATTCCCGTAAGTTGGATTTACCAAAGACGGAACTGGATATTGACGGCACCATTGATTCCACCTGTAATCAGGGTGGATATCTAAAGTTGGAATTTGAACAGCCACGAAAGAACACTGTAAAGCTGATGCTTTTATTTGACAGTGGCGGTTCCATGTATCCCTACAGTGAATTGTGTAACGAACTTTTCCAATCCGTGCACAAAGCCAATCATTTCAAGGATGTAAAGACCTACTATTTTCATAATTGCATTTATGCGAAATTATATAAGAATCCGGAATGTGATACCGGAGACTGGATTGATACCACCTGGGCATTTAAGAACTACGACAAGGATTACAAAGTCATTATCGTAGGCGATGCCGGCATGGCACCGGAAGAATTTCATGACAAGAACGGAAATTACAGCGGACCTAACGGCGGTCTTTCCGGTTATGAGTGGATTCAGTTATTTAAGAAAAAATATCCCCATACCGTCTGGCTCAACCCGAACTACCACGGGGATTTATCCAATATGTACTGGATGGAATCAGAACGGCTTATCCGAGAGGAAATTGATATGTTCCCTCTGACTGTAGATGGGCTAAAACGTGGAATCAAAACATTAATGAATGATAAGAAATAAGATATATTGTTGTTCTGATGAACAACGCATCAAAAAAGGGGCTTTTTCACAGCCCCTTTTTTGACGCAAACTAAAAGTTGTTTTGATTTTAGGTTATTGGATCGCATGTCAAACACAACATAATGTATGAATCAGCCTTAACATTTATGATTTTTGTCATGTTAAGGTACGCTCGAAAAAACGAAAAAGTGAAATTGTACCTTGCAAACATGAAAATCGTCTGCATTAAGGTACACTTAAAGAGATGATGAATCGCAGCCATACCTTGCAAACCATAAAATCTCTAGTGTCAGGGTACACTTGTAGGAGGGGAAACTTCCTGCTGACAGTCTTCCCCCACGCCTTTCTTATTTGACTTTAATGGAAAGATTTGGGGAAAGAAAATATTCTGGGAATTCTCTTTCAAGATGAATGACGCCATCCTTGTCTGACTGTATCACTGCCCGTGGTATTTCTACATACAATACTTCCTTCCCGCTTTTCTCCGGTTCTGTAATTGTTGTGGAAATAAATAAATCATCGATGTCCGGATATTCCTCCTGAAAATGAAAAACACTCCTATGTTTTGTCTTTTCCATATCCACTACTACCGGAATGCAATCCTTCCCTGATAGTTCCTCGTAGATTTCTCCATAAACCGGGTCTTCTCGATCCGGAATAAACAAGTTATTGATTTCTCCGTAAGCGTCATAAAATTTGTTTGTTTTAGTATCCCATGTAATGTCTTTTCTATCCTTGGAAAGTAATTCTGCATCAGACAGGATTAGTTCAAAATCATCTCCCATCAAATAGAATCCACTTTTAATCACAGCCATAATTTTCCCGTTTTCCTCTTCCGGATAATAGGTCATCTGTTTTCCCGACAATTCCACACCCTTCTTGGATTTCAAAAGAAATTCCACATTGGTTTCCATAGTATTTTTCTCATCCACGGAATAATAGATGTTGGTACAAGTCGGATACATCAGTACTTTATGAATTGTGATTTTTTGTTCTTTTAAAGTCACAACCTGATTTACCTGATATTCCTTCGGCGGTTGTGGTTTCTTTAATGAAATGTCAAAAGAAACTGTTTCCTCCACATATTGCTGGGTCTGCTCATCAAAAGTATTTGCAGTTGCAATCAGTCGAATCTTCCTTGGAAAATCCCATTTATGTTCTGTTTCCTCCGTAAGAAGCCAATCATCAATCTCATAGAGACAACTCGGATGTTCTTTTGTACCAAAAGCACTACTCGTATAACTATAACTTTCATTTACTTCCCCTAGATCCAGATTTTCAATCTTGATGTCCTTTAGCGTTCCTTCCTCATCGTCTGTGAAATCACCACTAACCGAAAATACAAAATTTGATTCATCTGCGATGCAGTAAGAAAGCGTTATACTTCCTCCCTTCACTTTTCTAGTCTGATTCACTACAGTTTCACAATCATTCTTTAATGCTTCCTGAATTCCTTCATCCTCTGCTGCGCCTTCAATCCATTCTCCAATAATCGGAATTTTCGCAAGTGTTCTTGCAATGGCTGGAGAAGTGTTCACCCCAATCACGGTAATACTGCTCAAAAATATAATTGCAAAAATAAAATTTCTGATTGAAATCATTGCAGTATGAACCCTTGCCTTTCGCTTTACCGTTTTTGCAATTCTTGAAATATCATTTTTTTCCTGTTCGAAATGAACCTCTTCAAAAAAATGGTCAAACTCGTTCTTTCTATCGTACATCTTTCCCCTCCTATTCGTCCTGCAATTCCAGTCTCAGAAGACTTAAGGCCTTTCTTAGCCTCGTAGCCACGGTCCCCTGTGGTGTGTCAGTAATCTCAGATATTTCTACAACTCCGTATCCAATAAAATATTTCAACACCACAACCTGGCGATACTTCTCCGGTAATTTCTGCATTGCTATTTTTAATGGCAGTGAATCATATTGTTCCACCGTGGATTCTTCCGGCAACTCATCAATTCCATTCACTTTACTGAATTTCTTATAATGGCTATTGCACAAATTGATTAGAATGCGAATCATCCATGTCTCCATATATTCTATTTCCCGAAGACTCTTTCGTTTCAAATATCCCTTATAAATTGCTTCATCCACAATATCAATTGCCATACTTTCACTGGAAAAATATGAATAAGCAATTTTAATCATTTTTGTTCTCATCGTATCGATTCGATTAAAAAAATCGTCATCACGTATATGCATTTTCTTACTCCCTGTGTTTGTGTTACAATCTTTTCTATTTTACGAGGTTTTTTAGCGCTTTTTCAACCCTTACATATATTAGACCATTCAACACTCCAAATTTATTTTTTTATTTTTAATTTTTTCAAAAAAAATTGACCTATGTATCAGGTCAATTTTCCTTTCCCTTTAAATTTTCCAATTTTACACGAAAAGCAATCCTTCGCGTCGTGTTAATTCCGTCAAATTTTATGACGTACGCCATCTGCTCCGTATCTTTTTCTAAGATTTGTCCTTCCCCAAAAACAACATGACGAACACGATCCCCTTCCTCAAATGTATCCTGATTGATTTGAGGTTCTAATACTTTTCCTCGCAAGTAAATGTATTCTCTCGCTTCCTGAAGGAGCTTTTCATCCGGTTTTGTGTGAAACTCCAATAGTTTTTCATCAATATCAAAAATAAATCGCGATGGATACCGATAGGTTCCGTCAAAATTCTTTCCTTCTGACTCTGAAAGATACAATCGCTCTTTTGCTCTCGTAATGGCAACAAATGCTAAACGCCGTTCTTCCTCCATACTCTCTAAGGTCTTTGTTTTTCGGGACGGAAAAACGCCTTCGTTCATCCCACACAGAAACACATTCGGAAATTCCAGTCCTTTTGCCGCATGAACTGTCATCAGTTTGACCTTATCGGAAGAATCCACAGTATCAGTATTCGTAAATAAGGCAATGTGAGACAAATAACTTTCTAACGTCGTCTCTTCTCCACAGGTGGTTTCATATTCATAAATGGACTGCTTCAATTCTGCCAGATTATCCAGACGTTCCTGACTTCCTTCAGTCCGAAGCATTTTTTCATATTCACTCTGATTCAGCACTTGAGAAATCAGTTCTGAGATTGGTCTATCCTCATAATCTGCGGAAAACCGCTCAATCAACGCAATGAATTTCTTTGCGCCGGTTCCTTTCAAGACATCATCCTCAACATTCTCTTTCAAGGCCTGATACAGACTGCACTGATGCTCCTGCGCATATTCCTGCAATAATCGCATTCTTCGCTGTCCAATATTTCTTTTCGGAACATTCACGATTCTCGCAAAGGATAAATCATCCTGATAGGCAATCATCCGTAAATAGGATAATGCATCCTTAATTTCCATTCGGTTAAAAAACTGAACTCCACTGTAAATCGTATAAGGAATCTCTCTCTTCAGAAAAACCTCTTCCAGTGTTCTTGTGACATAATGCGCTCGGTATAACACGGTAATATCCCCGTAACGTTTTCCGTGACGAAGTAAATTCTCGATTTCATCTGCTATCCATTCTGCTTCTTCTACTGCGGTCTTTCCGTGATGACAAATCACCCGTTCTCCGTTTTCCAACAGCGGAATCAGATCCTTCTTAATTCTCGTATGATTCTTCTCCACTAGGGAATTCGCCACCGCCAGAATCTCAGGTGTAGAACGATAATTTTCCATCATCATGATTGTCTTCGTTCCCGGAAAGTTCCGTTCGAATTCCAATAGGTATCTGGAATCCGCTCCTCTCCAACTATAAATCGTCTGATCCGGATCCCCTACAATAAACAGATTCTTATGATATGCACAGAGAACCGACATGAGCTGATACTGAATCCGGTCAATGTCCTGAAATTCATCAATCATGATATATTCCAAGCGCTTCTGCCATTTCAGTTTTACCTCTTCATTCACCTGAAAGATATAAAGCGCAAATTTTAATAAGTCATTATAATCCAGCCCAAAACACTTCTTTTCCTGATAAAGATAGCCATAAAAAATGATGTCGTCTGCATCCACTGCATTTTCATATTTTTCCTTCAGCACTTCTAAAGACATGGTGATCATATCTTCGTAATACTTCGGTTCCTTAAACAATTTCCGCATTTCGATCATATCTCTTGCTTTGCTAAAGGTCATATCACGTAAAGTCAGTCCACGCTCTTCATAAATAATTTTTAGCATCGCATCAATATCGGAATTATCCAGCACCAGAAAGCTTTTCGGATACTGCACTACAAAGCTGTCTTCCTGCAAAATGGAAACACAGAATCCATGAAAGGTATTAATATATCCCGTATCATTATCTCCTGTCAGTCGATGAATTCTCTGACGCATTTCATTAGCCGCCTTATTCGTAAAAGTGACACATAAAATGTTTCCCGGAAGGATTCCCAACTCATTTACCAAATATGCAAATCGATGGGACAGGGCTCTCGTCTTTCCGGAGCCCGCTCCCGCAATGACACGAACAAATCCTTCCGTGGAGGTAACCGCATCTCTTTGCGCTGTATTTAAGTTCTCTAAAAGATCAAACATCTCTGTTCTCCTAAATGTTAATGAATGAATTCATTATAGCACCTCTCGAACATATGTTCAACATTGTTTCTTCCACAAATATTTCTGTAAATCTACTTTCCCGTCCACAACTTCAATTCCATCTTCCTTCAAGAGTCTTTCCTGTACACCTTCGCCAAATGCAAAATTTCCCGGCAATTCCCCTTTCGCATTCACCACTCTGAAACACGGAATATGTTCCGGGTCCGGATTCTTATGAAGTGCATTTCCAACTGCCCGTGACATTTTTTCATTGCCTGCCAATTTTGCAATCAACCCATACGTTGCAACCTTTCCTTTCGGGATTTTTTTCACTGCTTCATAAATCCTCTTTGTAGGTGTATCTGTAACAAGGTCATAGCTTTCCGCAATCATTCGCTCAACTTCTTTTCTGGGAATTGAGCCATCCAAAATGATTGTATTCCAATGTTCTTTGTTCTGGTGATATGCGGGAATAACTGATGGATACGCCTGTCTCCAAAAATCCCTCCATTCCGGGCTCACCTTAACATTCAAACAAATATGCCCATCTCTTTCATAGGTCCATAAAAACGCCTTCTTACTTCCTTTCACCCAAACCAATTGCCAATTGGGATCATGAAAGGGTGCCTCCTGATACGTGTTAGGAAATGACAGTCCATAGGTCAGTGCCTGTTCTCTTGTTCTCATAGATTCCTCTCCATTCTTTTCATAAAACACTAAGTATTTAATAACTATTTATATTTAATTATACATTCTTTCTCTTTTCATGTCACAAAACAACACCTTGCCCTCTTAAAATAGTTTAATCTCTTTTTACAAATTCCTTTATTTCCCCCAAATCAATTTTTAACTCCCCATCATAAATAGCTACTTCCATCACACCTTCCAACGAGCTAATCCTTGGCGCATCACTCTTTTCAAAAAGATACCGGATTAATGTTTTCTTTTCCAGGTCAATCATCCAATATTCCCGTACGCCCACGCTTTTATATTTTCCTGCTTTCACATATAAATCCTTCGTTCTCGTAGACTTCGATAAAACTTCCAGAATAAAATCCGGTGCACCAATTACATGTTTCTTCGTCAATTTCTTTTCGTCACACACGATAAAGACATCCGGCTGTACCATCGTATCCCGTTCTCCATCCAGGCGAACATCCGTAGGGGCAATAAACACTTTACATCTTCCATTCCTCTTTTTTATGAAATCCAGAATCTGGTAATATACTTCTCCGACAACACTCTGATGATCTATATTAGAAGCTGTTATGTCGTAAAGATACCCATCAATCAATTCACATCGAACCTCTTCAGGAAGTGCCTCATAATCCTCGTAAGTAAATGTTCCGGGCTGCTTTACATAATCCGGTAATGCTTCCTCAATCTTCTTCACTGTTTTCTCCAAATCATATGTTTCATCCATTTCTTTTTTCCTCCTTCTCGAATATAGTGTCGCTTGCGACACTTCGCGCGCGAGCGGATGCATTAGCATAAGCAAAAAAAATACCAAAGGCAACTCTCATAATAGTTGTCTTTGGTATACACTTATTATACGTCACTTTTTGACGTTGTCAATGTTTTATTTTACCCTAACACGCTTCGCCTTACTCCATTTGCTATAGAACTTCATTCCATATTTTTCCATATAGCTTCTGACTTTCACATAGTAAACCTTTTTACTTTTCAATTTTTTCAATGTAATTGACGTTTTCTTCGTTTCTTTGCATTTCTTGTTTTTCGTGAATTTCTTATTGCTTGCATACATCACTTCAAAGCCTGCTGCATATTGCATCTTTTTCCAGGAAACAGAAATCTTTTTCTTTTTCCGACTCTTTGCAGAAGTGATTTTGATACGTTTCTTTTCATACGGATTATACCGGGTAGGCATATAATCAGGAGTTGTCTCCTTCCATACCCCTAACATAGTATTGCATTCCTCAACTACTTTGTTTTCGCCTTTTTTGTAAACCTTAACAGTTATTTTTGCTGTACCTTCACTTTTACAATGAATAGTTCCATCCTGACGCATTTCAATAACCTTAGGTTTATCACTCTGATAGGTAATTGTATAATCACCATTCTTTTCATACTTTTCAAAGTTAGAAAACTGGAAAGACTTTCCCTGATAGCCTTTGGAAATATAAAGCAATCCGTATCCCATACTGCAGTTTTTTTCCGGAATCTCCATTTTCAGTGCCCAACCATAATACATATAGTATGGCTTTCCTTCATATTCCATAAATACATTGTCTGCCATCATTCCGTTTTCATAAACGTATACGAGTCCACCGTTTTTCGCTCGTAACCATCCATCCGTGTAGAGCTGTCCCATTTCCATCTGTTCGGTTCTTTCTGGATTGGTTATCAGTGTGTGGGTGGCATTATCCTGCTTTGTAACTCCGCAAAACAGCACATCGTTCAAGCGATATCCGACAATTTCATCCGTTGCGATTTTTCCATTCCTTTTCCCAAAGAATTTTCCGTTTTCATACACAGTTTCTATATTCCCATTTGTCATTTTTTCCCAGTCCATACCTTCAAAGGTCAGCAACGTTCCCTCTATCCATTCATGATAGTAGTATTTCGCAATTTCATTCTGATTGCTCCATCCATACTTTTTATAAACAATATCATAAAGTTTCCAGGTTCCGTCAATATATGCATAACACCAGGAATGTCCACCAATTGTTCCATAGGCCGGAACTTCCTTCATATTTGCATAGAATCCATCCGCAACAACAGCCGGAATTCCCAGACTTCTAAGCATGTCCTTCATTAATTCCGAATCGCTGACGCAATTTCCCTTTCGCTCATAAAACGTGTCAATGGCATATGCTGATGTTCCACCTTTATAAAGGATATTCTCTTGAATCCAATGTGCAATCTTATCCGTTTTTTCCTGGTTTGTCTTACATCCCTTGGTCACCTTTAATGCCAATGTTCTTATGACATCCTGGTCTTTTTTTGTTCCATATTTTAGTCGTAATCCCAACTTTGGATAACGTTTCACATAGACGTCATTCATATAATCAAAAGCCGCCTTGGTCAGTTTCGGTGTCAGCACATCATACATGCTCTTTTCTCCCGGAGCCACTTTTGCATATGCTGTTTCCACGGAAGCACTTCCGAATAACATGGAGCAAACAAGTAACATCATGAATAATTTCTGAATCAATCTCTTTTTCATCTTCAGTTCCCCTTTCAATTTTTAAACATCATTATATATTATTTTTTAATGATTTCAATACTTCGTTCCAAAATTCCCTTCATCCTGGCAATCGCCATTCCGTAATTGGTAAATGGAACTCCCTGATTTACAGCCCGGCTCATTCGTCGGAGCACTTCTCTTTCATTGAGCATACATCCACCACAATGGATTACCATTGCATACGGGGATAAATCCTGTGGAAAATCCCTTCCCAGGGTATTTTCAAATTCCAGTTTCTTCCCGGTATAATCTGTTAACCATTTCGGTATCTTCACCGTTCCGATATCATCGCATTGTCTGTGATGAGTACAGCCTTCGGCAATCAGAATGCAATCACCGTCTTCCAGATTGTCAATTTTTTTAATGCCATCCAATGCAACATCAAAAAATCCCTTATATCGAGACATCAGAATCGAGAATGACGTTAGCGGAATCTCCTCCGGAACAATTTTTTCAACTGCTTCAAAGACCTGACTATCCGTAATGACCAATGAAACCTTATTCTCCAACCTCTTTAGTGCCTCTTCCAATTCCGATTCTCTTACTGCAACAGCCATTTTCCCAGCATCCAATAATTCCCGAAGGACCTGCTGCTGTGGTAGAATAATCCGGCCTTTCGGTGCACCACTGTCAATCGGAATTACCATCACGACTGTGTCTCCATCCGGTATTAAATCCTTGACAATAAATCTTTCTTCTGCGAAATCCTTCATGAGCTTGATGATTCGTTCTTTCACCAAGGTAATGTTTTCCTGCTTATGAACGGTGGCAAAAATCACCTGCTCCTCGGAAACTTCCAGGCCCAGTCGACTCATTTCTCTAGTCTTTCCGGTCAGCATTACTCCTTCATCAACCACATCACCTAATAAATCCCATTTGCTGAATACAATTAAAAAAGGAATATCACGATCCATGAACATTTCAATTAATTGTTTTTCAGATTCAATGATTGGTTCCAGGACATCCATCACTAAAACTGCCATATCCACTTTTCCCAAAACGTCCTTGGCTTTCTGAATTCGTAATCGTCCCAAATCCCCTTCATCATCAAATCCCGGTGTATCCACCACCATAACCGGTCCAAGCGGCAATAATTCCATAGCCTTTTGTACCGGGTCCGTGGTCGTTCCCTTGTGACTGGAGACAATGGATAAATTCTGACCTGTTACCGCGTTTACAAGACTGGACTTTCCTGCATTTCGTCGTCCAAAAAATCCAATATGAATACGTTCTCCTGATGGTGTTGCATTAAGACTCATAGGCACATCCTCCTTCTAAAATCTGAAATCTCTCGTTCCCTGTTCAATTTTTTCCAAGTAATCCTTCGCAGTTTTTCGAACTGTTTCCTTTGGAATTTTTTCCATTTCTTTTTTTATTAACGCTTCGCCAACTTTCTTCGTTTCTTCGCTGGCATAATCTTCTAAGTATTCCTTCAATGTCATCAATGCATTCGGATGACAATAATTTAAAATCTGACCTGATTTACAGAAACTCATAAAACGGTCTCCGGTTCTTCCTGCCCGGTAGCACGCCGTACAGAAGGATGGAATCATTCCCATTTCCATCAACCATTTTACTACTTCGTCTAAAGTTCTCTGATCTGAAACATCAAATTGTTCCGTATCTGTCGGACGAATCTCTTCTCCATAGCCACCTACACTGGTTCTGGAGCCTCCGGAAATCTGTGAAACACCCAGGCGCAATACCTTTTCCCGGACTTCCTGACTTTCCCTTGTGGATATAATCATTCCCGTGTATGGTACGGCAATTCGAATGATTGCACAAATCTTTTCAAAGATTTCATCACTGATACCATTATCAAAATCTTCCGGATTAATATCATCTGCTTTTTTCACTCTCGGAACACTAATGGTATGCGGGCCCACGCCATGCACAGCTTCCAAATGTTCTGCGTGCATCAAAAGCCCTGCCAGCTCGTACTTATACATTTCCAGACCAAACAATACGCCCAGTCCCACATCATCAATACCACCTTCCATGGCACGATCCATGGCTTCCGTATGATAGTTGTAATCATGCTTCGGTCCTGTCGGGTGAAGTTTCAGATAGCTCTCCTTATGATAGGTTTCCTGGAACAAAATATAGGTTCCAATGCCCGCGTCTGCCAGCATTTTATATTCTTCTACAGTCGTTGCAGCAATGTTTACATTCACACGACGAATTGCCCCGTTTTTGTGCTTAATAGAGTAGATGGTCTTAATACAATCCAGAATATATTCAATAGGATTGTTCACCGGATCTTCTCCTGCTTCAATGGCCAGTCTCTTGTGTCCCATATCCTGCAGGGCAATAACTTCCTTCTTAACTTCTTCCTGTGTCAATTTCTTTCTCGGAATATGTCTGTTTTTCGCATGGTATGGACAATACACACATCCGTTGACACAATAATTCGATAAATAAAGCGGTGCGAAAATCACAATACGATTTCCGTAATAGGCTAATTTAATTTCTTCCGCTAATTGTTTGATTTTTTCCAACACCTCCGGAATCTCACATTCCAAAAGTACTAAGGCTTCTCTATGGGAAAGTCCAGCGCAAACGGTTTCCTCTCCCTGTTTCTTCGGCTTTGCCTTTTCTAAAATCTGCTGAATCAGTTCTAAATTATTTTTGTTCTCTTCTGCATATTTTAAAGTATCCAATATTTCCTGATGATTAATAAAATCATCTGCTACCAATGACTTTTTGTCATACATTTTTCTTCACGCTTTCTATTATTTATTTATAGTCTCCCCGGTCTTCCACAATTTCATATCCTGCACTCTCTACCCGAAGTTTCAGGCAACGAATGCATTCTGCTGCTTCTTCACCGGTACATATTTTATGATCATATAAGGAATATTTCTTTCGCACATCCTTTGGCGAAAGATTTGGCATTACTACATTGGCTCCTGCTTTCAATCCCAGTTCTCTTCCTTGAGGATGAATAGTTCCTAATGCCGTGGTCGCAGGTAACAACACATGAGGGTGTGCCAGGCGAATCAGTGCCAACAGTTTCAATGTTTTTTCCAAACTTCCTGTTTTTTCTTCTTTAAATGGCGTGTCCTGATGAGAAATAAACGGCCCGATTCCTACCATTTCCGGCTGGAACTCTGTAATGAACTGCATATCCTGTGCCAGACTTAGGTTCGTCTGATAAGGCGACTCCACCATGAACCCACATCCTACCTGATACCCAATTGTTTTCAAGTCTCGCAAGCATTGTATCCGATGTTCAAAACTCATCTGCGGTGGATGTATTTTTTCATAATGCTCCTTGTCCGCAGTTTCATGACGTAGCAAATAACGATCTGCTCCTGCATCAAACCATTCCTGATAGGTTTCGTAATCTTTTTCCCCTAAGGACAATGTTACTGCATTCTCAGGGTACCTGCTTTTGATTTCTGAAATGATATCGGTTACTCTCTCCCTGGTAAAAAATGGATCTTCCCCTCCCTGTAAAACAAAGGTCCGAAAGCCCAGCTGATTTCCCGCTTCACAACAGTCCAGGATCTGCTCTTTCGATAGTCTGTAACGCTGTGCATTTTTGTTGCCACAACGAATCCCACAATAATAACAATCATTTTTGCAATAACTGGAGATTTCAATCAGTCCTCTGATGTAAACCAGATTTCCATAAATTTCTCTTCGCACATAATCTGCTTTTTCAAATAAATCCTCCAAAGGGAACTCCGTTCCAATAAGGGTTTCCCATTCCTGTAAAGATAATTTATGATTTTCTGCTAATTTATTAATCAATTCTTTCATTTTTACACCTACGTATACCCATTTTAGCATAAAAATTCCAACAGAAAAAGTGGCTACAAAAAACAGTAGCCACTTTGTTACTAATCAATTTATTATTCTTTACCATTCCAACAATAGGTACAAAGCTTATCCGCTGGAATTCCCACAGACTCTAACATATCGTCTAAACGATGGAAACGAAGGGATGTGAAGTTTAACTTCTGGCGAATTCCTTCTACCATCTTTGCGTACTTCTCTGAATCCGGATCAGCATATTCCTGAAGAATTTCCGGTGTTACTTCTCCACCTTCTAATTCAGCAATTACAACACGTCCGATTAATTCCATTTCAGAAGTGGAACGTGAGAAGTTCAAATACTTACAACCGAACAACAATGGTGGGCAGGCTGGACGAATATGTACTTCCTTCGCACCACTTTCATATAAGAATTCCGTTGTTTCACGAAGCTGTGTTCCTCGAACGATGGAATCGTCGATTAACAATAACTTTTTATCTTTAATTAATTCATGTACCGGCAACAGTTTCATATGGGCAATCAGATTTCTCTGTGTCTGAATTGTTGGCATAAAGGAACGTGGCCAGGTCGGTGTATATTTAATGAATGGTCTGGAGAATGGGACTCCTGATTCATTGGCGTAACCAACAGCATGTGCTGTTCCGGAATCCGGAACACCTGCTACAACATCCACATCTGCATCATCTCTGCGCGCTAACAGCTTACCACAGTTATAACGCATTTCTTCCACATTCACACCTTCATAAGAAGCTGCTGGGTATCCATAGTATACCCAAAGGAATGTACAAATCTTCATTTTATCACCAGGTGCCATCAATGTCTTACAATTCTTTTCATCAAAGACAACAATTTCGCCCGGTCCCAAATCTCTTTCGTACTGATATTCCAGATTCATAAATGCATAACTTTCAAAGCTGGCACATCTTGCTCCATCTTTTGTTCCAAGGATAATCGGGGTTCTACCCATCTTATCTCTTGCTGCATAAATTCCCTTTGGTGTTAATAACATCAAGGACAAGGAACCATCTACTACCTCTAATGCATAGTTAATTCCTTCGATTAAGTTTGGTTTCTGATTAATTAATGCGGCAACCAATTCTGTAGAATTAATTTCCCCATTGCTCATTTCAAAGAAATGCGTTCCCTTATCAACGATTTCCTTTGCCAATTTTTCAGCATTATTAATCTTGCTGACTGTTGTGATTGCAAATGTTCCGTGATGAGAACGAACTAAAATCGGCTGTGCTTCAAAATCTGAAATACATCCGATACCATAGTTTCCATTCAATTCATGAATGTCTTTATCAAATCGTGTACGGAACTGTGTGTTTTCAATGCTATGGATTGACTTCTTAAATCCGTCTTTTCCATAAACAGCCATACCTGCACGTCTGGTTCCTAAATGTGAATGATAATCTGTTCCAAAAAACAAGTCAAAATTACAGTTTTGTTTTGATGCTACGCCAAAAAACCCACCCATTTTTTACCTCTTTCTAAAATTAATCATAGCAAATTTCGCCAAGATAATTTTGATTTCCTTAATCTCATTTGTAAAATCACTGTTACATTATAGCATAGAGAAAAAATTATACAATTATAAATCAACGAGTTTAGACAAAATTCCTTCATTTTTTAAGTTCTTTCTCTTTCTTTGTTTATATTTCATAATAATTTGCCTAACGATACAAGTTATGTTACACTTTACCAGAAAATATCGTATAAAATCATCGATTATAGGAGCGTATTATGGGAAATCTGGATACCTATTATAACAAGTTCAATGAAGATAAACGACTGTCCCGAAGACATGGACTGGTGGAGTTTACCACATCCATGAAATATATTCATAAGTATATTGGAAACCGAAAGGGATTAAAGATTATTGACATTGGTGCCGGAACCGGCGGCTACAGCATTCCTCTTTCTGAGGAAGGACATGATGTCACTGCCGTGGAATTGGCGAAGCCAAACCTTGGAAAATTAAAGGCGAAAAAGAGTAACGTGAAAGCCTTTCACGGCACTGCAACAGACTTAAAGAAATTCAAATCAGATACCTACGACATAACCATTCTTTTTGGTCCCTTGTATCACCTAATATCTCACGAAGATAAACTCACTGCTCTTTTGGAAGCAAAGAGAGTTACCAAACCGGGTGGATATATTTTCGTGGCTTATTGCATGAACGAGTACAGCATCCTCACCTATGGATTTAAAGAACATCACGTGGTGGAGTGTGTAGAGAATGGTCGTTTTGATAAGGAATTTAACTGTACCCCTAAAGATGATGAACTGTATGATTATGTACGATTAGAAGAAATTACGCAGTTAAACCACGAAGCCGGTTTGACCCGTGTGAAAATTCTTTCACCGGATGGTCCTGCCAACTACATGCGCACCACACTTAACACTCTGACTGAAGAAGAATTTAAACTATTTATCCAATATCATCTTTCTATCTGTGAACGTCCGGAATTATTAGGTGCCGGTGCTCACATTGTAGATATTTTGAAAGTATAAGTTTTGACATATAAAAAGCCGTAGCATTTTCATTTGCTACGGTTTTTATAATTAAAACATTTCTCCCACATATTTCTTTTTTGAAAAATTTTCAAAATCAATTGTCTTCAACTCTTCTATCGTAATGTTTGTTGAACTACCCTCGTGAACCATCAAATTAGAGTTCTCTCCTAATTGAACAACCACAACCTGAATACCTTTTCCATAAGCATAGCCACACTCCCATGCCGTACCGGTGTCACTATATGTTCCATAATATAACATCACCATCATATCGCATTCTTCAATGCCTCGTCTGTCTAATTCAAAAATTTGCTCTGACCACGCATTGGTTCCAACCTGTGCATCACGAACTTCATGCTCTCTGGGACTAAATACTTCAATTCCCCGATTTCTCAAAATGTTTTCTGCCCTTTCCACCTTTTCGATTTCATCTTCGTTGAAAAATGGGCTTGCCAAATAAATTTTCATTGTTTACTCCACTATATATCATTTTCCTGAAGTACATTCATCATCAAAGGAATCAACTGTTTCTTTCTTGATACAATTCCCTGAAGCACGCATGCTCCCTTTGACACATCCACCCCGAAGGCACTCTTAATCAATTCCTCGGAATGCTCTCCATAACAGATGAGTTCCGTGTTTTCTTCTAAAATATTTGTCAGCATAAAGAACACCATCTGGATTCCATGCTTTCCACATTCATATTGCAAATGTGGTTCTAATCGTTCCTTCAGACGCTGTAATTCATCTGCCGCCATGGAACTGATTTGTCCCACACCAAAGGTAACCCTTCCTGCAATAAACTTCTTGAAATCCTGATAAAAGATTTCCTCTGCAGTCTTACTTCCCAGGTTACTTCCAGCCTTAAACATTTCCGTGGCAAACTGTTCAATTTCCACTTCCGCAATTGTCGCCAGGTTTTCTGCTGCTGCCTGGTCAATGGCTGTACAGGTCGGTGAACGGAACATTAATGTATCTGAAATAATTGCGGCGCAAAGTAGTCCGGCAATCTCCTTCGTTATTTCCACACCCTTTTCGTGGAACATCTGATAAATGATGGTCGCTGTACATCCTAAAGGTTGGTTCCTGAAAATGATTGGATTATTCGTTTCCAAGGTTCCGATTCGATGATGATCTACGATTTCAATAATCTCTGCCTGCTCAATGTTATCCACTGCCTGAGACATTTCATTGTGATCCACCAGAATCACTTTCTTTTTTGCAATGTTTAATAAGTTTCTTCGGGAAACTGTTCCCACATATTGGTCATTTTTATCTAAAATAGGGAAGTTTCGAATTCTGTTCTTTCCCATAGTCACCTTGATTTTATCGGTAAAATCATCCATATGGAAGGTCAACAGATTTTCGGAAACCATAATTGCCCCTGCTGGAATACTTTGTTCAATGAGCTGAGCAATGGCATAGGAATCATGAGGGGTTCGAATAATAACACACCCTTTTTCTTCCGCATAGTTTTTAATTGCCGGCGAAATTTCCGCACCGAAGGCAATGACGATACAGCCTGCTCCCTGTTCAATGGCATTTAAATGGTCCTCAGCACGATTTCCTAAAATCACCAGGTCTCCGGGTACCAAATACTTTCTGACCACATCAGCGTTTCCTGCTCCAATGAATACCTTTCCTTTGGTAAAGCATGCATCAGCATCTCCAACAATAATCTCTCCATCCAATGTTTCTGCAATATGCTTGAACGGAGTCTTTGCTTCCGACAATGCTGTAGCATTCTGAACCATCAGGCTGTTAGAAATGTCTGACATGGAAATAACACCTTCCAGATGATTTTCCTCATCCACTACTGCCACGGTCATGGTCTGGTTCTCTCTCATGTATTCCCAGACTTTTCGCACGGAAATATCCTTGGACATTCCCTTGCTTTTGCGAATTTCCATATCTTTAACCTGACTTCCGACATCAGGCATATATCCCGGAGTATTGACTCCGAAATAATTTAATACGAATTCAGTTTCTTCATTAATCTGTCCGGCACGTTTTGGGGAATAGATTCCTTCTTCTGTCTGATTCTTTAAGTACGCCAACGCAATGGCGGAGCAAATGGAATCAGTATCCGGATTTTTATGGCCTACCACGTAATATTTATCCTGCATAAGCAACTTCCCTTTCATAAGCTTATAATCTTGTTCATTATACCATAGATTTTTTTAGAGGAATAGTTTCCCTTATTCAAAAACCTCGTTTAATGTGAAACATTCTTTTTTCTTGCAATATATTTATAAAAAATGTTATTTTCGTAATCGTAATCGTAATAATTATACTTAAAGTCAATTTCCGTATCCAGATTTCTGTTCGCCATTTTTTCCAAGGTTTTCCACTCATCTCGCTGTTGCAACAGCGTCACTCTGTCTTCAAATGCAATAATTGCGACTTCGCCAAAAGATTGCCATAAAGACAAGAACAAGATAATTATAATCGCCTTCCCCTTAATTCTTGACTTTTTGTTCTTCCAGGTTTCCTCATCAAACAAATATCGTAAGATATAAATCATAAGCATATTGAATGGAACAACAGCTGCACTAAGTAACAAATCATTATATAAACCTAGTGAGAAAAACGGCAGAACACATAAGATGATTGTAATAATAATAAATAATGGTTTCCTGTGATTTTTCTTCCAAAGCAACAACACATAGATTCCAAATTCCGAGAAAATAAAAGCCAGATAAATCCATATATTTGTGGAATAATTAATAAGATGCAATCCCACAGCCTCCGGCTTATCCGCCAATATACTTCCGTAGAAATAGATTAAAAGATTGCCTCCCAATACCGTTCCCATCAAAATATTTTCTACGCTCAAAATCTCCCTTATCACTACTTTCTTTTTGAATAATGAGTAACCTGCATATGCTAATGCAGTTACCGCAATTCCTATAAATGATAACGTCGCATAAAGCACCGTAGGTAGCATCAGAAATACATAGTGCTGAACTTTTTTTCGATACTGCAAAAAAAGCATCAGGCACAGAAGCGGAACAATAAATTGTTGAAACGCCCAACGAAGCATAATAAAATTTGGTCGCAGTTGCAAAATCATTGTTCCAAATCTGATAAACCAGTGTGTATCAAACTTTGCTCCAGCCGGAAAGAAGCCGGAAATCAAATACTGGATAATAAATAATCCGGAAAACGAAATCAGTAACCATGTAGAAACTAACATCTTTTTCCATGAATGTGCTTTAACCACAATCCACAAATGCATTGCCACTAAAACAAGTCCCACATAGTTGTAAACGAGTAACGTTATTTCAGCGACTCGAAATGAATGAAATAGTTTTCCCATACATGCCGGAAATGTATAGCTTCCCATATAGTAAATAAGCATTGATGTTTCATTTCCATTCTGATAATAAACCGGCCATTCTCGCTGAACTAAATCTCTTAAAATTGCATTATGTTTATTCCAATCGGAAGACTGTGGTGCAAAACCGCCCCACCCCACATAGTACGAAACAACCGCTAAAAGTGCCAAGCATATAGCAAGACCTCCAAGGGTAACTGTTACGGTTTTACTTTCTTCCCATTCTGTTTTGTAGTCTCTTTGCGCACGCCAAAAACAAAAGAAACAAACACCTATGGTAATTCCCGCAATCCATATTTTCTCATACCCAATAAAAAAAATCATTAACGGGATATAGATGTAAGCTATTGTGAGATAAAATAAAGTTTTTCTTAAGTTTCCGGTCTCAATCTTCATCTTCTAATCTATTCCTCCTAAACTGCTATATTTACAAGTCATTCTGCCTAATATGTTTCCACACAGACACTTTACCATTGTATCATATTTTTTCATATTTTTAATCAATCAAAACTTGAAAAAGCTTGTAGCGATTTGCTACAAGCTTTTTCAATCTCGATTTATAATTAAAATTTCACTAAAGAATTATCCATCTTGAAGTCCACTTGCTGATAAGACGGATTACAAATCTTTAGAATTGCCTGATACAGATAATTATGTCCATAGACATTGCTCATTAACTGGTTTTGATAAAGATAATCTGCAACATCATAAATGACGTAACTGCGAATGTCTGTGTAAACATATTCACCGTTTTTCAGTTTTGCATAAGCACGAACCTTAATTGGTGTGTTATAGAACTTCGCTGACTTCACGAATTTCATTGTCATTGCATAGCTCTGTGCTGATGGCAACTTACTGAAACTTGTGGACAATTTTCCCTGTAACGTTGTGTCATAGTTATATACAGTCTTGTTTGAGCTGTTTACAACCATATCTGCATCGCTGGCATATCCTTCTAAGCCATATACCAGACCTACCGTATCAATTTCATTTTTCTCATCGCTGGCAGAATAGATAACACGGAATCCTTCATATGTTGCACTCACCTGGCAACCGTTGATTTCTATTGCCACACTTGTTTTCTTTTCTGTGGTTGGTTCCTGTGTCGGAGCTTCTGTGGTCGCTTCGGTCGGAGCCTCTGTTGGTGCTTCCGTTGTGGTTTCCGGAACCACTTTTTCCAAGGCGAAGGAAGTAATCTTTAATTCCGCTCCTGTCGGTGCTTTTGCCAAATCAAATACGAACTGCGCTGTTCCTTCTGCTGTGAAGTTCAATTCAATTGTATTATTTCCAGCGGAAAGATTCTTTGAAACTGCTGCTGTGGATTTGTCTTCCTTAAACATAATACCGTTTACTGCCACATTACTCTGAACAGTCACATTACAACGATACTGTGCTCCGGCAGTTACAGACATTTCCTTCGTCTTTAACTGAATTCCCCAGGCACCGCCATCGCCGGCTTTAGTAACCTTTAATGCAAAATCACTGTAGGAGTTTCCAGCCTTATATGCACCGGTAGGATCTCCACCCCATCCGGATGCAAAATATGGAGACCAGTAATTTAATTCTGTCCAGTTTGCTCCAGCTGTTGTATATCCATCCTTTGGAGCTGCAGTCGTTGTTTCTTTTGGCTTTGTGGTTTCCGGTGCTTTCGTGGTCGGCTCCGTCGCATCTCCTACCAGAGTCCAAACAGTAGCCTGTCCCGGAATTTCATTCTGAGTCCACCACTGTGCCTTATATGTTTTTCCATTATATGTTACGATGTCGCCACCATAGTAGATTGTGGAAGAATTCCATGTTCCACTGGTCTGTTCCGGCGCCTTGGTTGTGACTTCCTGCTTCTTTGTGGTTGCAGGCGGCTGTGTTCCCTGATCAATCGGATTATTTGTTCCCATTACACTTTTGATTACCTGTAATAAGGAATAGCGGGAATCAAAACTATCCTGAGCGATTTCCCAGATCATGGTTCCACCATAGTTCTTGCTGTATTCTGCTTTCTGTCTGATGGTCTGCATACCATTGTAATGTACACCGTTGGCATAGTCTAAGTTTGCATTGGCTACATTCGCCTGAACCATCTCTGCATAAGTTACCGCACCACTGGTGCTATATCCATAGAACGGTACACCAATTACCATTCTGTCATTGCTGACACCACGGCTTCCATAGTAAGAAACCATATCATAAATCTGTGACATTGGTGCAACGTCACCGGTTCCTGACTGATTGTAGTCATAAGACATTAAGTTCAGGAAATCAAAATAATTGTATGTGGAATTTGCAATCGGACCGGTAAACCAGGTTGCTACTGCCATCGTAAGCAACTTCCCTTTTGTTTTCAATCGACCTGATAATTCTGAAACAAAAGCATCAAAATTATTCCATACATTGGCATCATTTACTTCTAAATCCAAGTCAACACCATCCAGATTATAAGTATCAACATAGTTCATAATCTGATTTACAATGCTGGTACGCTTTGCTGCGGTACCAAAAGGATTGTCAGACGAATTAAATCCGTTCCAACCACCAATGGCAATCATTGCCTTGGTTCCATTGCTGTGACATTTGTTAACAATGGTCTGAACATCTCCTCCGGAAAAACCGGAAGTCAATGTGCCGTTTGCATATGTCATGAAAGACAAAATACAATGTGTCATTGCGGAATAGTCAATCGAATTGATTGCATAAGTACGATAGGATGGAAAATAACCTACCACCCTCTTGTTAGATGCAGCCTTTACTTCGGCTGTTTTGTGGCTGGCAGGAATCAGCGAAAAGACCATCACTACTGCCAGTAAGATAGACACCACTTTCTTCTTATTCATTTTTTTACCCTCTCAATTTTCCACCGAGTTCCCAGTTCGGTAAATATTGAATCAGCGATAATTTCTTTTCTCCCATTAACCAAAAATTACCACCAATATCAATGGTAATCAAAATTGTGGGAATCGTCAAATATTTTTTCATTATTCCATCATTTTTGTTAATTCTACCCAAAACCAGTGTTTTGCTTTTGTGTAATCCCACGGCGGAACTTTTCTATGGAATAGAAAAAGCCTTGCATTCATTGCAAGGCTTTCCTTAACCCACTTTTGGTGGGGGCAAATTTACTGATAAGGTTTTACAAATTCAGCTGCTTTCGCTAAATCCTTTACTCCCGGCTTTCCTCTAGAGTAAAAGCTTTCATCTTCGACTTCAATTCCATGATTGGTCAAACATTCCTTAATCAATTCAATGGCATGTTTTGAAATCCATGAAGTAGAGAACACGACTGCTTTCTTTACAGATTCTCCTGACAGCCCTTCCAAAAAACTTTGCAGATGTTCATCGATTCCATAAGCATATAAAGCGCCACCGACAAATAGCACATCTGTCTCCTCACAAATCTCAGCACCTCGCTGGTCAACTGATATTGCCTCGACGCCTAATTCCTTTGCAAAAGCATCTGCAATTCCTTTTGTATTTCCAGATCTGGAGTAATATCTTACTGCATAATTCATTTTCTTTTCCTCCTACAATAACTTTTCAATATATTCTTCGATAACCTTCATATCCACTGTCGGTTCAAATCGTTCCACAACTTTTCCTGTTCTGTCCACAACAAACTTTGTAAAATTCCATTTAATATCGGACTTCTTATCCCATTCGGGATCATTTGCAGCAAACATATTCTCCAAGCTTTCTTTATATGGATGTTCCCCTAATCCTTTAAATCCCTGTTCCTGCTTCAAATATGTATAAAGCGGAAGCTCATTTTCTCCATTTACATCAGATTTTTTCATCTGTGGGAATTTCGTATTATAATGTAATGTACAAAACTGGTGAATTTCCTCGTCACTTCCCGGAGCCTGTCCTCCAATCGTTTTTAATGATGTATGTCGCAACGGAAAATTCGTTGACGCTATCATTTATATTGTGTACATTTATATTGTGTGCAATTCAACAATACATCTTCTCAACTTTTTGTGCAATAGTTTTATAAAAAAAATGGATGTCTTCTGTAAAATGATATGCTCCCTGTCAAGTAGACAGGATAAATATCTAAAATGAGTGTTTAGAGAATGACCATACTTCGTATGAGGTATGGTCATT
>CACXEU010000021.1 GCA_902766735.1 uncultured Lachnospiraceae bacterium | reverse complement strand
ATAATTTTTCTTCCGGAACCTTCTTTACTACTTCTCCAGCCTTAATCAAAAGACCTTCACCTTTTCCTCCGGCGATTCCAAGATCAGCTTCTCTGGCTTCTCCCGGACCGTTTACCACACAGCCCATAACCGCAACCTTAATATTTAAATGGTCATACTTTGTAACCATGGTTTCCACGCGATTTGCCAAATCAATTAAGTCAATCTGTGTTCTTCCGCATGTCGGACAAGATACCACTGAAATTCCTCCGCTTCGAAGTCCTAAGGTCTTTAAAATCAATTTCGCACTCTTAATCTCTTCCACCGGATTTCCAGTCAGGGAAACTCGAATAGTGTCTCCGATTCCCTGATTTAAAATAAGTCCCAGTCCGATGGAGGATTTAATATTTCCGGAAATTATGGTCCCGGATTCTGTAATTCCCACATGAAGTGGATACTTCGTCTTTTCCGCAATCAGTTCGTGAGCCTTCACGCACATCATAACATCAGAAGACTTAATGCTGATTACCAGATTATCATATCCTAATTCTTCGATAATCTTTACTTTATCCAGCGCACTTTCCACAATTCCTTCTGCGGTTACTTTTCCGTATTTTTCCAAAATATGTTTTTCTAAGGATCCACTGTTTACCCCTACACGAATCGGAATATTTTTTTCTTTTGCAACATCCACTACCGCTTTCACACGGTCAAGACTACCAATGTTTCCCGGATTAATTCTGATTTTATCCGCACCGTTTTCCATGGCCGCGATGGCAAGTCTGTAATCAAAATGAATATCTGCCACCAACGGAATGTGAATCTGCTTTTTAATTTCCTTTAACGCTTCTGCCGCTTCCATGGTCGGAACCGCACAACGGATAATGTCACACCCTGCTGCTTCCAGTTCCAAAATCTGTGCAACTGTCGCTTCCGCATCTTCAGTTTTTGTATTAGTCATGGACTGAATCATAATCGGATTTCCACCACCAATGACTTTATTTCCAATTTTTATTTCCTTTGTATGCTCTCTAAACATCTTCCACCTCTTACTTCTATCCATTCTTAGAAGAATATCTTACGAACGTCATTAAAGATTAAAAATACCATTAATACCATCAAAAGAATAAACCCAACAAAATGAATCATTCCTTCTTTATCCTTTGGAATCGGCTTTCGAATAACTAGTTCCACCAGATACAATAACAATCTTCCACCATCCAATGCCGGAATTGGTAATAGATTCATAACTCCTAAGTTAGCACTTAACATAATTGCAAGGCTCAAAAGTGAGAAAAATGTTACAGATGCTCCCATTCCCTTAGTACTGCTATATGTGTCCCCAATGGAGTCAACAATTCCAACAGGTCCGGAGATTTCATCCGCCGACACCTGACCCGTAACTAATTTTTTCAGACTCTTAACGACAACCTTAATCACATATTTCGTTTCCACGAGACTATATTTCACAACGCCTGCCGCGGACTGCTTTTCCCCGTGCATATTATAATAGAATCCAATATCATAAATGCGTGATACTTTTGGTTTTACCTTTACCGGAATCTTTTTTCCGTTTCGGTCTAATACTATTTCAAAATCTGTCGTTTCAAAGTCTTTTCCCTGATAAGAGGCCATGATTTCCATAAACTGCTTTCCGGTCTTAATTTCCTCGCCGTTCATTTCCACTATGGTATCTCCCGGCAAAGCTCCAGCTTTCTTCATCGCCGAATTTTCAACGACACTCTGAATCATCACAGGATTTTCTCCACCGGAATAGGTGATTCCAAGCATCGGTTTCTTTTCCGAATCCGGTGTATAGGTAAACTTTTTCGTTTTTCCATTTCGCTTAACCGTTAACTGAACTGTGTCTTTTTCACCGATTGGATTTATAAATTCTTCCAAATAAATTTCTCGACCGATGGAAATACTTTCTCCATTAAATCCGGTAATCCGATCCCCCTTCTGCAATCCGGCCTTTTCGGCAGCACTTCCTTCTTTAACCTGTACAACATAAGCCGGATCAGTTCCATTAAATCCTACAAAAAGAAGTGCCATTAAAAATGCAAGAATAAAGTTAAAGAACGGTCCTGCAAAAACAATCGCCATTCTCGCCCATAAGGGTTTCGAATTAAAGGAGCCCTCTTCCGCATTATCCTCGTCTTCTCCAAGCATGGCGCAGGATCCACCAAAAGGTAAAGCTTTCAGGGAATATCTGGTTCCGCTTTTCGCCACGTGGCTTACAATTCTCGGTCCCATTCCCACAGAAAATTCATTTACGGTTACTCCACATTTTCTGGCCACAATAAAATGACCAAATTCGTGAAATATAACTAACAAACTGAAAATAATCAGCGCAATGACAATACTAATAAAAGTCTGCATACTACTCTCCATTTCTTCGCCGTCCTAGACAGCCACAATTATTTATCTATGTTTTCTATCAATCATTTCATAGACACTCCGTTCTGTTTCCAAAATCTGAGCAACAGATGGATGTTCTATGATTGTGTGACTTTCCATACATTCCTGAATCAAGTCAATAATTTCCAAATAAGGAATCTTTCTTCCTAAGAAAAGTGCAACCGCACGTTCATTGGCCGCATTAAACACGGTCGGCATGGAGCCCCCCAACTTACCGGCTTTATAAGCCAATGCCAATCCCGGAAAGTTTTCCATGTCCGGTGCTTCAAAGGTAATCTGTCCAATCTCCGCAAAATTCACTCGTTCTCCCGGAAGGAATCTTCGTTCAGGATAATATAATGCATACTGAATCGGCAGTTTCATATCCGGCGTGCCCAGCTGTGCCATAATTCCTCCATCTTGAAACTGTACCATGGAATGAATCAGGCTTTGTGGCTGTACAACTACCTGAATGTCGGACAATTCCGTATTAAACAACCACTTTGCTTCAATCACTTCTAACCCTTTGTTTACCATTGTAGACGAATCGATGGTAATTTTTTGTCCCATCGCCCAATTCGGATGTTTCAACGCATCTTCCACCTGAACCTTTTTCATCTGATCTCTGGTCCATCCACGGAATGGTCCACCGGAAGCAGTCAATAAAATCTTATCGATTTCTTTTGGGTTTTCGCCGTTTAATGACTGAAAAATTGCACTGTGTTCACTGTCCACCGGAAGTATTTTCACGCCCTGCTCTTTTGCTTCCCGCATCACTAAATGACCTGCAGTTACCAGGGTTTCCTTATTCGCCAGTGCAATATCCTTTCCTGCACGAATTGCTTCCAGAGTTGGTCTGATTCCAATCATTCCAACAAAGGCAGTTACAACAATTTCCGCTTCTGAAATCGTTGCCGCCTCAATCAATCCGTCCATTCCGGACACAACCTTCACGTTACAATCTGCCACAGACACTTTTAACTGTGCGGCAGCTTTTTCATCAAAAACACAAACCAGCTTCGGCTGAAATTCCCGAATCTGTTCCTCTAATTTCATTATATTAGACCCTGCGGCAATGGATACCACATTCAAGTCATCATTCCCACGGACGATTTCCAATGTCTGTGTTCCAATGGAACCCGTGGAACCTAAAATTGCTATATTCTTCATTGTATTTTTCTTTCACTCCACATTAACTAACGAATTCCTGTACCAATCCTAAAAGCATCCAGATAATTGGTGCTACATAGATAACACTGTCAAATCGATCCATAATTCCACCATGTCCCGGAATTAGATTACTGTAATCCTTAATCTCATGGTCTCGCTTAATCGCCGATGCTGCTAAATCTCCCACCATGGAAACCAATGCTCCAAGAGCACAAATTACAGCAAAAGCAATCGCCGGTTTTACAGGTAATGAAATCTTTTCCGAAAAGACAGCTCCGTAAATCGCCCCCAATGCCGCCGCACCGATGACACCACCCACTGCACCTTCAATGGATTTTTTCGGGCTGAGAACCGGTGCCATTTTATGCTTTCCGAAAGCAACGCCTGCCACATATGCGCAGGTATCACTTCCCCAGGAGCTCAAGAAAATAAGCCATACAAAATACTGTCCGTCAGGCATGATGCGAAGCACGTAAATAAATGACAATAGTACTCCTGCATAAATCATTCCCATGAATGCATTAGAGACATCCTGTGTTTTAAAGCTTGGGAATGTAAACACATATTGTGCCAACAAACAAATTAAAAACAGAACAAACAAAGGGAAGATTACGTCATAATTGAAATAAATTGCCAAGTAATATAAAAGCGTAAACAGGTATCCGGTAAATCCAAGGCTTCGCTTTTCAATTCCCAGCACCCTATATAATTCAAAAACACCAATAATAGATACTAAAAGGCTGGCTGCCAGTAAAATACATCCACCCGGAATAATGGTTCCCAAAATCAGGGCTATCAGACAGATTCCACTTCCCAGTCTCAAGAAAAAGGATTTATTTGCAAATTTACTGATCATGATTTCACTCCTCCGTATCTTCGGTCTCTGCGATTATATTGTTCGATTGCCTTCTTTAATTCCTCCGCATTAAAGTCCGGCCATAAAACATCGGTAAAATAAAACTCTGTATAGGCCAACTGCCACAACAGATAATTGGACAATCTGATTTCTCCACTGGTACGGATTAGTAAATCCGGATCCGGAATTCCGGCTGTATCCAGATATTCGCTGATGGTCTTTTCAGAAATATCTTCCGGTTCCAGACTTCCATTTTTTACATTCTCTGCTATTTTCTGAACTGCTCGTCTGATTTCATCACGGCTTCCATAATTTAATGCCAGTGTAAAGTTAATTCCCGGATTATCCTTCGATTTTTCTTCCAGTTCTTCGATTTTTTCCACAATATCACGATCCAGTCTGCTCTTATCACCAATGACGCGTACACGCATTTCATTCTTATTGGCCTGATTGATACAATCCTGTAAGTAATTACGAAGCAATTTCATCAATGCCTTTACTTCGTCTTCCGGACGATTCCAGTTTTCTGTGGAAAAAGCATACATTGTCAGGTATTTCACCCCCATATGATGTGCATCTTCAATGATTTTCTCCACTGTCTTCGCACCGGCTCTATGTCCTGCATTTCTTGGCAAATGTCTCTTTTTCGCCCATCTGCCGTTTCCATCTAAAATAATTGCAACATGATTCGGAATGTTCAATCCCGTCATATCTATTTTCTTTGCCATGGTGTTCCTCCCCTTTTTGCTAATAGTAAAAAAGCGAAAATAGAGGAAACAAATTGTTTCCTCTTTTCTAACGTAAATTATACTGTCATGATTTCGTCTGACTTTGCAGCAACCGCGTCATCGATTTTTTTGATGAATGCATCTGTCTTCTTCTGTACATCATCCTGATACTCTTTGATTTCATCCTCTGAGATACCATCTTCTTTTCCTTTTTTCTTAATGGCATCGTTGGCATCTCTTCTGATATTACGAATGGCAACCTTAGCACTTTCGCCTCTCTTCTTAATATCTTTTACCAATTCTTTTCTGCGCTCTTCAGTTAATTCAGGAAATACCAAACGAATCACTTTACCGTCGTTGGTAGGATTGATTCCCACATCAGAAAGATTAATTGCTTTTTCAATTTCTTTTAATAAGGAAGCATCCCAAGGCTGAATGCAAATCATTCTAGCTTCCGGAACAGAAATATTTCCTACCTGCTGCAATGGTGTTGGGGAACCATAATAATCTACCTTAATTTTATCTAACACATGAGGATTTGCTCTTCCTGCACGGATTGTGGAAAATTCTTCATGTAAGTTATTTAAGGACTTTTCCATTTTTTCATCATATACCATCATTAATTCTTCCATCATTCTACTCCTTTATCTCTCTTTTCATTATTCTACTGTAATCTTTGTTCCAATCTTTTCTCCACAGGCTGCACGTTCAATACTGTTTTCTTCATTCAGCCCGAAAAGAAGCATTGGCATCTTATTTTCCATTGCCAAAACACTGGCTGCCAAATCAATGACTCCCAATCGTTCATCCACAATTTTGGAAATCGGAAGTTCATCATATTTCTTCGCATCCGGATTCGTTGCCGGATCGCTGTCATAAACGCCATCCACTGCTTTTGCCCCCAAAATACAATCTGCTTCAATTTCAATGGCACGAAGTACCATAGACATATCTGTTGAAAAATAAGGATGTCCTGTTCCTCCGGCAAAGAAAATTACCTTCCCTGCCTGTAAGTCAGCTACTGCTTCATCCTTTGAAAATAACTTCGTCCACGTACCGCATAAAAACGGAGTATAAATATTCGTATCCATTCCTTCGGTTCTAAAAATTTCGGATACATACATACAATTCATAATTGTAGCAAGCATTCCAATTCCATCTGCCTTCGGACGATCTATCTTATTGCTGGTTCGACCTCTCCAGAAATTTCCTCCACCAATTACAATGGCAACCTGAACACCCTGATCCACAATTTTCTTAACCTGCTTTGCAACTGCCACACAGGTCTCCTCATCGAACCCGGTCTTCTTATCTCCTGCAAGAGCTTCTCCACTCAGTTTCAGTAAAACACGATTCATCTTCATGTACCTTCTCTATAAAGAGCCTTTCCTCTTTGATTTTTTGCGCTAGGAATAGAATACCATATCTTTCCGGAAAAATAAAGACAGACTCCTCCCTGTTTTTTTTCATTTTTTACTTGCTTTAATTTTATTTTGATGTAAGATGTAATAGGCAAAATTTTTTTATAAATTGTTAACAGAATGGAGAGATTATGAGAAAAACAAAGATTGTATGTACCATCGGTCCTTCCAGCGGAAACGAAAAGACCTTGCGTGAAATGTGTCTGGCTGGAATGAATGTTGCACGACTCAACTTCTCCCATGGTACTCATGAGGAAAAACAGGAAAAAATTGATTTAATTAAAAAAGTTCGTTCGGAATTAGGTGTTCCTATTTCTATTATGCTGGATACAAAGGGACCTGAATATCGAATCAAAACTTTTAAAGAGGGTAAGGTTCAGTTAAACGAAGGCGATACCTTTACATTTAATACAGAAGATGTGGAAGGCGACGAAACTCAGGTTTCCGTTTCCTACAAGAATTTGCATAAAGATTTGAATGTCGGTGACCGCATTCTGTTAAACAACGGACTAATGGAATTCGTGATTAAAGAAATCTGCGGTTCAAAGATTATTACCGAAGTTACTGTTGGGGGTATCTTATCTGACAGAAAGAGCATGAGTTTCCCAAATAAGGTATTGAAACAGGATTACCTCAGCGAACAGGATAAAGCAGATTTATTATTCGGCATCAAGAACGATGTGGAATTCATCGCCTGCTCTTTCGTATCCCAAAAACAGGATATGTTAGATGTAAAGAAATTCTTAAAAGAGAACGGTGCCAATAATATTGATTTAATTGCAAAGATCGAAAATCAGCCGGGAATCGATAACATTGAATCCATTTGTGAAGAGTCCGACGGAATCATGATTGGTCGTGGTGACATGGGTGTGGAAATTCCATTCGAACAGTTACCGGCCATCCAGAAGAAACTCATTACAAAATGTAGAATGCTTGGAAAACGTGTTATCACTGCCACGGAAATGTTAGAGTCTATGATTACAAACGTTCGTCCGACCAGAGCAGAAATTTCAGACGTTGCCAATGCGGTATACGATGGCACCAGCGCTGTTATGCTTTCCGGAGAAACCGCTGCCGGAAAATATCCTGTAAAAGCTTTAGAAGTTATGTCCATAATTACAGAACATACGGAAAAAAGCATTCATTATTCCAAGCGTTTCAGAAACGCAGACTTTGAAATCAGAAACACCGTGGATGCGGTTTCCCATTCCACCTGTGGTATGGCAATTGACTTAAATGCGAAGTGCATCGCCGTTTGTACCCTTTCCGGAATGACCGCCCGCATGATTTCCCGATTCAGAAGTCCTGCAGACATTTTAGGAATTACAACGGATGAAAAGACCTGGAGAAAACTTGCACTGTCCTGGGGCGTAACACCTCTCATGTGCGAAAAATTCAACTCTACAGACGTCCTATTCTACAATGCAAAAATGTTAGCAAAGGAAGCGTTAAATCTAAAAAAGGATGACAAGCTTGTTATTACCGGTGGATTAACCAATGGGGTTTCAGGAAATACAAACATCATTAAAATCGAAACCATTTAACATTAAGAAAGGAACACCCTTTAGGATGTTCCTTTCTTTTTTATTCCTCAATCAATTCGAAATCGGATGCTGGATGTTTACAAAGCGGACAAGTAAAGTCCTCCGGTAATTCATCTCCCTCATAAACATATCCACAAACTTTACAGCGCCAACGCTTCTTTCCGTCCTTTGGCTTCTCCGTCTGTTCCGGTTTCGGTTTAATATGTTCCTGATAGAATTCATAGGTGGCAGAAGAATCTTCTGACAGCACTTCCCCATCTGTCACCTCAGCAATAAATAAAGTATGACTTCCCAAGTCAATCACCTGAATCACTGTAGCTGAAATATAAGCATTGGTTCCTTCGGTAATCACCATAGTATCATTACTACTTCGTTTACAAGCCGTAAACCCCTCAAACTTATCCACATCTCTTCCCGACTGAAATCCAAAATGTTTAAACAAGTCAAAAGATGCTTTTTCACTCAACACCGAAACAGTGAATTTCTTCGTGTTCATAATCATATCATGAGTATAATTCGCTTTGTTAATCGCCACTGAAATTCGATTTGGCTCGGACGTCACTTGAATCGCTGTATTGGTGACACATCCATTATCCTTTTCCCCTTCTTTCGCCGTAATTACAAACAGTCCATAGGATAGCCGATACATTGCTTTTCGATCCATACTGTTTCTCCTTTCTTAGTTTCTTTTATTTTACACGCCTGCCATGACATGGAGACTGCGTAGTTTCTCATCTTCAATATGTTCCATCACGGAAAATGCATGAGACTCCAAATAATCGCTTTCTGCATCTGTCAGTTTCTGAACTTTCATTTCCATGGCAATCTGCGCTGAAACCTGTTCAATGATATTTTGTTTCACCTGAATATTTTCTTCCGTATCTGGTGCACACAACAACGCCGTCAGTCCATTTACCAGTCCCCCCAACACTTCCAATTGTCCCATTTTGCGAAGCATCCATTTATAATATGGACAATACTGATTATTGAGCAAATGTACCATATGGATGCTGTGTCTGACGAACTCATCCAGTGCCAGTCTGGCAGCCCCTTCTTCCCCATGAAGTAGACATCGGCGATAATTATATTGTCCCGACTGGGCCATCAATGCTGCTCTGGCTGCAATTTTCTTTTTTCTGACATCTTCCGGATAGCCCTGCAACAATTTACTTCGGATATCTGAAAACACTCCCAATCCGTCATAAAACACTTCTCCGTTTACCGCCTCTGCCAGAGAGTGTTCCGGAACAAACAGCCAATCCACCAGTTTATCCGGCCCTTTACTTCCTCCGGTTTTACTTTTATAAAAGCTGTCGATGCAAAAGACTCCTCTCCGATCTTTTCCGTAAGCACTGAAAAAAACATCTTCTTCCGGATTCTTCAAACTCAAATAAAATTCCTGTATTTCATCTGAGAAACGCTCATAATCACTCTCATTCAACCAAATGCAAAAGGACGGTTCGTAATCGTGATCCTTGGAAACATCATCATCATATCCGAAACATTCGGATCCTTCTCCTACCAGACCTACCGCCATCCTTTCATAAACCTCCGGAAATTTTTCCATAAGAGCCATCCTGTTTCTTTCAAAAAAATCCCGTGATAATTCCATACCATTCATAGTCATTTCCTCCCAACATCCGCTCATCTCACCTATAAAATAATTATATCTTTCCGTCCATCCCATGTAAACCATTTTCCGTTCTTACAACAGTTTCCTTTTACAGGATTCTCTGCTACAATGGAAGCAACAGACCGAAAGGAGAAACAACTATGCGAAGACGAATTGAAAATTATATGAAATATGTAGAAACAATGTTAGAAAAGGAAATGACTGTCGAAGAAAAAGAAACATTTTTGGAGCATTTTTTGGTTCAATTACGTTTTTATCAGCATGAGCGGTTAATTCACTTGTTAGTAACCTTGACCTTCGCCCTAATTGGCATCATCTCATTATTGCTAAATTACTTTATCATCAGTATTGTATTAGCAGTTTTTTCTATGGGCACCTTGATTTTTCTTTTATTTTATATTCGTCACTATTTCTTTTTGGAACGTAGCGTCCAAAAAATGTACACATATTACGACTGTCTAAACGAACCCAAGGTATTTACTGATCATATCATCAACCCCTAGCGTTGGTTATAACAGGCAATATACAAAAACCCCACGGTAGTTTTTCAACTACCGTGGGGCTTATTTTATTCGCCATATATTTTATGGTAAATTATTTGCGCTATTAGTAAATGATGAAAACAGTTTGTTTTTCAAGAGAACTACTGCTGCAATCAATGCAACTGCAATCAATCCAATAATCAATGAATACTCAACCATTCCCTGACCGCTCTCATCTATAAAAAAACCATTGAATTTTCTCATAATTTTCCCTCCTCCGTACACGTCCAAAACTTCTATCTCTATGATATACCATTTTAATAAAACAAGCAATCTTTTTTAAAAGATTTTTAACTTTTTGTTAACATTTACTATGTTTCCTATTTTCTAAAACATTTTTTTACCATACGAAGGTCATTTTTACCAAAAACTATTTTGCTGCATAAAACATATTCTTAATCATACCGCTTACTCCCAGGGCTGATAATACAAATCCCAGAATCAAATCCTTCAAATAATCACCATATAAATCAGCTTCCTTTACGATATCCCGTGTATACCGAATCACTTCTCCAAAAGAAACACCGTCTACTTTCTCTAATTCAAAATAGATTTCCATACTCCAGGAAAGGTAATTTGCCACATAAACCATGATAACACAAATAATCAGAACAACAGCAGCGCCTTTCGTGGTAATATTTCCACCCATCATTTCGTATCCTTTCATTGCAAAGAATACAATAGCAATGCCTCCAATGGCTGCAATAAATCCAAGGTGATAAATCAACATCTAAATTGCAACACCGATTAAGGATCCAACCAATGCACCAATGGCTCCCATCAGAACATTTCCTTTTTCCTTAACATCAGACATATACACATTTTCCTGCTGGGGAATCTGATATTGATTCATTTCTCCCATCATTCCATCTTGTCCAAATTCATTCGTATTTAATCCATTATTTTCCATTTCATCCTCCATACTTAAAAAGGCAAGAGCAAAATTGCTCTTGCCTTCAAATTTCTTTTTAAGTCCAATTACATTCCAGCCTGAGCTGCAACTTCTGCTGCAAAGTCATCTTCTTTCTTTTCAAGACCTTCACCAGTCTCGAAACGAACGAACTGCTTCAATGCAACAGGCGCACCAGCTTCCTTAGAAACTTCTTCTAAGTACTTAGCTACAGACTGCTTTCCGTCTGCTGCCATAACATAAGTCTGGTCTAACAAACAGATATCCTTTAACTGCTTAGAAATACGTCCTTCTACTAAACCGTTGAAGATCTTGTTTTCTAAGATTTCAGCCTTATCATTTAAAGCGATTTCTACAACAGCTGCCTTTGCTTCCTTAGAAAGGAAATTGAACAGGTAGTTTAAGTTGCTCTTCTTTTCTTCATAAATAGCAACATCTTCATCACTCCAAGCCTTTGTTTCAACAGCCTTTGTAAGTAAGTTCATTAAAACTGGCTTAGGAAGTGTTTCAGGTTCATTTAAAGCACTGTCAATTGTAATTTCCTTGATTTTTGCAAGTTCGTCTGCAGAAATATCATTTCTGGAAACGTACTGTGGGTTCATTGCTGCAATCTGCATTGCAATTGTCTTAATTGCTGCTTCTACTGCATCTGTCTTAGGCGCATCAGCTTCAACTAATACACCAATCTTTCCACCAGCGTGGATATATGAAGAAATAACGCCATCAGATTCAATCTTTGCAAATCTTCTGATATTCATGTTTTCTCCGATTACTGCAATCTGAGATACTAATTCATCTTTTACAGTCTTAGCTGTGTCTAATGCCCAGCTTTCTGCTAAGAATGCATCAACATCTGCAGCGCTTGTTGTTAAAAGCTGATCAGCAACCTGACCTACGAATGTCTGGAACTTTTCGTTCTTAGCAACGAAGTCAGTTTCTGAGTTTACTTCTACGATGGCAGCCTTACCATCTTTTACTGCTGTACATACAACACCTTCAGCGGCGATTCTTCCTGATTTCTTTACAGCTGTAGCTTCACCTTTTTTTCTTAAGATTTCAATCGCTTCTTCCTGATTTCCATCTGTTTCAACTAAGGCTTTCTTACAAGCCATAACGCCGGCACCTGTTAATTCTCTTAACTCTTTTACCATTGCTGCTGTAATCTGCATAATATTTATTCCTCCTAAATCTCTGTTCTGAATTATTCTTCTGTTGCTTCTTCAACAGCTTCTGCTTCTGCTGTTTCAGCCACAAATTCTTCACCCTGGTTTGCTTCGATTACTGCATCAGCCATCTTAGAAACGATTAACTTAACAGCTCTGATAGCATCATCGTTACCTGGGATCACATAATCTAATTCTTCCGGATCACAGTTTGTATCTGCAATACCGATTAATGTAATTCCTAAAGCATGTGCTTCCTGAACACAGATTTTTTCCTTCTTAGGATCTACTACAAAAATAGCATCTGGGATTCTCTTCATATCCTTGATACCACCAAGGTTCTTTTCAAGCTTATCCCATTCTTTCTTAATGTTTACAACTTCTTTCTTAGGAAGAACATCAAATGTTCCATCTTCAGCCATCTTTTCGATGTCTTTTAATCTCTTAATTCTAGACTGGATTGTCTTGAAGTTTGTAAGCATACCACCTAACCATCTTTCGTTTACGTAGTACATTCCACATCTTTCAGCTTCTGTCTGAACTGCTTCCTGAGCCTGCTTCTTTGTACCAACGAAAAGAATTGTACCACCTTCAGCAGCGATATCAGATACTGCCTTGTAAGCTTCATCAACTTTTCCTACAGACTTCTGTAAGTCGATGATGTAGATTCCATTTCTTTCTGTGTAGATGTACTCTGCCATTTTAGGGTTCCATCTTCTTGTCTGATGTCCGAAATGAACACCTGCTTCTAATAACTGTTTCATTGAAATAACGCTCATTTTTCTACCTCCTGGTTTTTTCATTATTTTTTCACGCTTTTGCTTTTGCAATTACGTGTGTCCTTCCACCTGCTTCACTGCTTTAAGAAACCCCGAGCAAGGGCACCATCCCAAAACTCCACAGATGTGCTTAGTGCAACTCAAATATCATAACACAGATATTTTTCCTGTGCAACATTTTTTTATTTCACTTTTTCCTTTTTAGGAAGTTCACAAACATATCCGCAATTTTGATCCGCGCATACCAGTTTGTTTCCTTTTTCCACCATGTAGCCTCCACACTGTGGACATTTTTCCACAGAAGGTTTCTGCCATGACATGAATTCACATTCCGGACCATTCATACATCCATAATATCTTCTTCCCTTTCGGGTCATTCGATAAACTACTTCACCGCCACAAAGTGGACAAGGAACTCCAACCTTTTCCAGATAAGGTTTTGTGTTTCGACATTCCGGGAATCCCGGACAAGCCAGAAATCTTCCATGCGGTCCATATTTAATTACCATTCGTCTTCCACACTCTTCACAGATTTCATCCGATTCTTCATCAGCAATGTGAATTTTTTCCAGTTTCTGTTCTGCTTCTTTTACTGAAGCTTCCAAATCCGGATAGAAGTTTCTGATTACAGTCTTCCACTCAATACTTCCTTCTTCCACAGCATCCAAAAGGGATTCCATGTTAGCAGTAAATGCAGTATCCACGATTACACTGAATGCGGTTTTCATAACATTGTTCACTGCTTCTCCCAACTCAGTCACATAAAGATTTTTCTTTTCCTTGGTGACATATCTTCTGCCGATGATGGTGGTAATGGTTGGGGCATAAGTACTTGGTCGCCCAATTCCCTGTTCTTCCATCGCCTTAACCAATGCTGCTTCTGTAAAGTGTGCCGGTGGCTGTGTGAAATGCTGGTTTTCTTCAAACTTCACAAAATCAAGAGATTCCCCTTTTTCCAATTTCGTGATGGTATTGTTCGTAACAACCTTCTCGTTATCCGCTTCCGTATAAACCTTCATAAATCCGTCGAATTCCAATTTTGAAGTTGACGCATTGAATAAATACTTTCCGGATGCAATCTTTACCGTCGTTGTTTCATAAACAGCAGTTCCCATTCTGCTGGCAACAAATCTTTTCCAAATCAACTGATACAGACGGAATAAATCTCTTGGAAGCTGATCCTTTACCTTTTCCGGTGTCAAAGTCACGTCCGTTGGACGAATTGCTTCATGAGCATCCTGGATTTTTTTCCCCGTCTTTTTCGCACTAACGGAAGTAGTATAGTAATCATTTCCGTAATTTTCTTCAATATAATCTTTTACCTGTGCTTCTGCTGTATCGGATACACGAGTAGAATCAGTTCTTAAGTAAGTAATCAGACCGATACTTCCTCTTCCCTTGATATCCACACCTTCATATAACTGCTGCGCAACTCTCATAGTCTTCTGTGTAGAGAAGTTTAACGCCTTGGAAGCTTCCTGCTGCATGGTACTAGTGGTAAAAGGAATCGGTGCCTTTCTGCTTCGGCTTCCTTTTTTCACACTGGAAACTTCGAATTGACTTCCTTTGATTTCCTTGATGATATCATCTAACTGCTGTTTTCCGTTAATTTCAATTTTACCGTTCTTATCACCATAAAAGTTCACGGTAAACTCTTTATTCTTATGTTTCAATACTGCATCCATATCCCAATATTCCTTCGGGATGAATGCATTGATTTCTTCTTCTCTGTCACAAAGCATTTTCAATGCCACAGACTGTACTCTTCCGGCACTGAGTCCTCTTTTAATTTTCATCCATAAAAGTGGACTGATACTATATCCCACCATACGATCTAAAACTCTTCGTGCCTGCTGCGCATCTACTAATCCCATATCAATTTCTCTAGGGTTCTTCAACGCTTCACGGACTGCCGGTTTTGTAATTTCGTTAAAACTGATTCTTGCGGTTTTCTTTGGATCTAATTTTAATGAGAAAACCAGATGCCATGAAATCGCTTCTCCCTCGCGGTCCGGGTCAGTTGCGAGATACACCTTGTCAGCATTCTTCACCTGACGGCGAAGTTCTGCAAGTTTTTCTCCTTTTCCACGAATTGTAATATATTTTGGTTCATAGTCATTTTCAAAATCAATCCCCATTGTACTCTTAGGAAGATCTCTTACATGACCATTGGATGCAACTACTTCATAATTGGCCCCTAAAAACTTCTTAATGGTTTTCACCTTAGCCGGGGACTCCACAATAACAAGATATTTTGCCATGAAATACTCCTTAACACCTATTTTCATTTTCTGTATATAGTAGAAACTTTTCAATTTCTTTTCAAACACACCACACTATACACCAAGAAAAAACCTTTTTCAAGAGATATTTTCACATTCATTTTTCCATCATATTCTTTATATACGTAGTATATAACCCCTCAAAATTATTTTTGAAGAAAATAACCTTCCATAGGTTGTTCCACAAAACCATTCCTTTGTAATTGAAACAATGCACTCATGACCTCTTTATAATTCAGTTTTGTTCGTTCCATAATTTCCTCCAGATTTTTCATTTCACTCCCTAGTGCTTCCAAAATCAAAGCCGCCTGTCCGGTTCCGTTCATCTGGATTTCATTGTTTCCCTTCCACTCCCAATGTAATGCTTCCAGGATGTCCCCAGGTTCCATCACGATACCTGCCCCGGATTTAATCAGCCTGTTGCAGCCCTCGCTTAACGGGTCATCCACCCGACCGGGAAGTGCCATAATATCCTTTCCCTGTTCCAATGCCCATTCCACTGTAATCAGGCTTCCACTCTTAACCCTTGCCTCAATAACAACCACAAGCTCTGACAGGCCGCTGATGATACGGTTTCTCTGGGGAAAATGCCAGGCAAGAGGCTTGTCCCCCGGCGGATATTCTGACAGAATCCCTCCCCCCTGTTCTAAAATCTTTTCATATAGTACCTGATTTTCTTCCGGATAACAAAGATCCACGCCACATCCCAAAACCGCAAATGTAGGACTCTTTCCTTCCAGAGCCCCCTCCTGACATCGGGTATCAATTCCCCTTGCCATGCCACTAATGATCTGTACTCCCGCATTGGAAAGTTCCTTCGCAATCTTTCCCGCAAAACGTTTCCCATAGGCAGAACATCCTCGCGCACCAATCATCGCCACCGACGGTACGTCTTCCCTGGGAAGATTTCCAAGATAATAAAGTTCTTTCGGTTTCTCGGGAATATTTAATAATTTCTTTGGATAACGGGAATCCCCAACTTTTACACACTGAATTTCCATTCCTTGCCCCCCTTAACTTGCAGTCTTAAAGGCCAAAGCCTTCATTAATTCTTCACAGCCGATTTGTTCCTTTCCACTTAAATCAGAAATGGTTCGTGCTACCTTTAACAGTTTCTCATAGCCACGGACACTTAACTCCATACTTTCATAAATTTCCCGCGCCAACGCTTCTTCCTTCTTTCCCAAAGGACAGTACACCTTTAATTGTTCCCCTGTAAGTTGACTGTTAAAGCGGATGCTCTCTTTCTGATAGCGTTCCCGCTGACATTCCAACGCACGGTTCACTCGTTTCTTTATCACAGCAGAATCTTCCTCCACCACATCCCCGCGCAGTTCCCAAAAAGAAACCGGGTTCATACGTACAGAAAGATCAATCCGGTCAAGAATTGGTCCACTGATTTTTTCCAGATATTTTTTTACATCCCGTTCTGTGCATTGGCACCGTTTACGGTCAGGATAATATCCGCACCTACAGGGATTCATGGATGCCACTAACATAAAGTTTGCCGGAAACTGATATACACCTCCACTGCGTGCGATTCGCACCACACCGTCCTCCATGGGCTGGCGCAAAGTCTCCACTACATTTCTGGAAAACTCCGGGAATTCATCCAGATACAATACCCCAAGGTTTGCCAGCGTCACTTCACCCGGCTTTGGGTAAGTCCTTCCTCCAATCATGGCAGATACTGTGGAGGTATGATGGGGACTTCGAAAGGGGCGTTCCTGAACCAGTCCCCCTTCTAACAATCCCGCAATACTCTGAATCCCGGATATCTCGATTTGTTCTTCTTCGCTGAGGTTCGGCAAAATGGTGGGTATTGTCTTTGCAATTCTTGTTTTTCCCGTTCCCGGCGGACCAATCATCAACAGATTATGCATCCCCGCTGCAGCAATCTCTGCTGCCTTTCGTGCCATTGTTTGCCCCCGGATGGCTTTAAAATCATATAAGTTTTCTGTTCGCCGTTCCGTCACACCCTTTCGTTCTTCCACGCTTCCTCCGGCAAGAATTCGTACAATATCATTTAATTTTTTCACACCAATAACCTGAGTCTGACGGATGAAATCGCACTCTTCCAGATTATCCCACGGCACAAAGCATTGTTTACACCCTCTCTTGGCCGCCTCCAGCACAATGGGCAATGCCCCCGGGACTTTTAACACCTCTCCGTCCAGGCTCAACTCTCCAAGAAACAGTTTGTCTTCCATATCACCTTCCACAATTTCCAATGCTCTCAAAATGGAAATTGCCACTGCAACATCAAAATAAGTTCCGTTCTTATGGATGTTACCCGGTGCAAAATTAATGATGATTTTTTTCGGTGGAATCACATAACCGGAATTTTTCAGTGCTGTTCGAACCCGTTGTCTGGATTCCTTAATGTCCGACGCCAAAAGGCCCACCATGTCAAATGCAGGCAGGCCATTACTAATATCTGTTTCTACCATCACCGGAACCACATCCATTCCCGTAACGGTCATACAGTTTATTTTACTTACCACGTTTTTCCCCTCTTCATACTCCCGTTCATTATTCTCACATTTTATATATCACTTTTTATATGTGTTGTCAAAGGCTTTTTTCAACTTTTCCAAAGCACTTTTTTCAATCCTGCTGATATAACTTCTGGAGATTCCAAGCTGTTTGCCCACCATCATTTGTGTCATCGGCTTTCTTCCATTAAGTCCGAATCGCGATTCAATCACCTCCCGTTCCCTCTCGGATAGTTCTGTTTTAACATATCGTTTCACCCGAACCAAATCCTCTGCATGTTCCAGCTGTTCCAAGGCATCCATCTCATCCGTGACAATCACATCAATCAGGTTAATGGAATTTCCCTCTTTATCCGTTCCAATTGGTTCCTCCAGATAAACATCCCGACTTCGTTTCTTTTCTCCCCGAAGCATCATTAGCAGTTCATTCTCAATACACTTGGACGCATAGGTCACCAATCGGTTTCCCTTATCCGGATTGTACGTCTGCACTGCCTTAATCAAACCAATGGTTCCAATGGACAGCAAATCTTCGTGATCCCGGTTCTCGCTGTAATACTTTTTTGCAATATGGGCAACCAGCCTCTGATTCCTTTCAATCAAAATATCCGTTGCCTCCTTATCTCCTGCTTTCATTTTCTGAAGATATTCTTGCTCTTCCTCTAATGTAAGAGGTTTCGGAAAACTGATCATGAAAACACCCCATTACCTGCTTATCACATTTTATGCATAAGCCTGCAACGGGGTGCCTGTCTATCTCTTATTTAATCCTCACTCTTAACGCGTAACAAATCGCCTTTTTCCGCAATCTCACTTAGAGTCACACGGATGATTTGCTTTGGATGGGGACAGCTTTCCATTTCATTGCCCTCCTCATCCTGAATCGAAATTACCCTGGTCTTTATGTCATTTCCATCCGCCCTCATAATTTCAATTTCATCATTAACACAGAACTTATTCTTCTGTTCCAGCTGATATGTTTTTTCTCCAATCACCTCATCCACGATTCCCAAATAAGTGTAATCTCTTTCATAAACATTGCTGTCATAAATCTGAGCAGTCTCATCCGGCTTTCCGAAAAAGAAACCGGTGGTGTACTGGCGGTATGTACACTGAGAAATCAATTCCTTGTATTTCGGCAAATTCTGCTGATATTTCTCCGGGCTTTCAAAAAAATCATCAATTGCCATACGATAAGTTCTGGCAACAGTTGCCACATAAAGGGCAGTCTTCATACGTCCTTCAATCTTAAAACTGTCAATTCCTGCATCCACCAGTTCCGGAATGTGTTCAATCATACATAAATCCTTGGAGTTAAAAATATATGTTCCTCGTTCATTTTCCTCCACCGGCATATATTCTCCCGGTCTGGATTCTTCCATAACCGCATATTTCCAGCGGCATGGATGGGTGCATGCCCCTTTATTGGCATCCCTTCCTGCCATAAAGCTGCTTAACAGACAACGTCCGGAATAAGAAATACACATAGCTCCGTGAATGAATGTCTCAATTTCCATATCTTCCGGAATGTGGTTTCTGATTTCCTTAATTTCAGCCATGGACAATTCTCTGGCTGATACCACGCGCTTTGCTCCTAAGCCATACCAGAAATTGTAAGTTCCGTAATTCGTATTGTTGGCCTGTGTGCTGATATGTAATTCCATATCCGGCAACATTTCCTTGGCAATGGTAAAAACAGCAGGATCGGAAATAATCAACGCATCCGGCTTTACTTCCTTTAAGTCAAGGAAATATGCCTTCACCGGTTCAATATCCGCATTATGGGCCAAAATATTGGCTGTAACGTATACCTTCACGCCATGTTCATGGGCATACAATACACCTTCTTTCATTTCCTCAAGGGAGAAATTCTTTGCTTTTGCACGCAATCCAAACACTTCTCCACCAATATACACCGCATCCGCACCGAAACGCACTGCAGTTTTTAAAACTTCCAGACTACTTGCCGGAATCAATAATTCTGGTTTTCTCATTTCTTTCTCCTACCCTCTATTTCTTAACACTGATGGTAATTCCATCCCCAATCGGAACAATACTGGTTTCCAATTCCGGATGATTCTTCACCACTTCCAAGTATTCCCTCATTCTCTTATGTATGGTTCGATCTCGTCGTTTCACTGTAAACCGTGATTCGATCAGATCCCCTTCCTGAAGAATATTGTCGGTCACCAGAACTGCTCCCGGTTTCATCAGGCGCAACACTTCCGGAAGAAAATAAACATACTGAGCTTTCGCTGCATCCATAAAGACGAAATCAAACTGTTCTGCCTCCATGGTCGGCATAAGTTCCATCGCATCGCCTTCTAAAAGCTTAATCACATCTTCCTTCCCTGCCTTCTTGAAATTTTCCTTGGCAATGGGAATTCTTTTTTCGTAGTTTTCAATTGTAACTAATTCATCCAATGCAACACATTCACTCATAAAAAGGGCTGAGTAACCGATAGCGGTCCCCAGCTCTAATATTTTCTTCGGCTTTTGCATCATAAGTATGACCTTAAGAAAGCTCTCCATCTCTTTTCTTATGATAGGTACCTTATCGATATGTGCCTCTTCTTCTATTGCCTCCAGTAACGGACTGTTCGGCTTTTCCAATGAGCGAATGTATGTGGCGATTCTTTCATCGACAATCATTCTGCTTCCTCCGTTGTTTCTTCTGCCTTCACTTCTTCAGGACCCTGACTAATGATTCTGAAGATTTCCTCTGCTCCATATGATGTATTAAACTGATAGGTTCCCGGTTTTACACTGCGTACCTTGTAAATATACGACTGCACTTTAAAAACATTGGCACTGTTAATCACACCTAATTCTTCCAATTCACTTCCCAAATCATCAATGGATGTCCCTTCACTAACCGTATAAGGCATATCCGTTCCCGGTGCTTTTTCCACGCCGGCATCACTGAAAATCTGTTTTCCGAAATGATAGGATGAAGTGGCACAGGCAATGGCAATCGCCGCTAAAATCACATATTTCAATATTTTCAAGGATACTTTTGCAAAACTTTGCGAGGATTTATTCTGTTCCATTGATTTTAGTCAACCTCCATAATAATCGGCAAAATCATTGGGCTTCTTCTCATCTTCTTCCAGAGATATTCTCCCAAACTATCTTTTACAACCATCTTTATTTTTCCCCAATCAGCAGATCCCTGTCTGAAACAGTCATCTAACGCTGTGGCTACCACATCTCTTGCATCATCAATCAAATGTTCTGCCTCACGAACATAAACAAAACCTCTTGTTACAATGTCCGGTCCTGCAAGAACCTGATTGGTGTATTTTTCCAATGTTAATACGACAATGATAATTCCGTTTTCTGCCAGATTCTGACGATCTCGTAATACAATATTACCAACATCGCCGACACCAAGACCGTCAACTAAAACGGAACCTGCCGGAACCTTTCCCACAATCTTTGCATCTTCTTCGCCAATTCCCAGTACATCACCGGATTCCATCAGGAATACATTTTCCTTTGGAATACCCATGCTCATGGCCAATTCTCCCTGAGCCTTCAGGTGTCTGAACTCACCGTGCACCGGAATGGAATATTTCGGTTTTACCAAAGAATAAATCAATTTAATTTCTTCCTGGCAAGCATGTCCTGAAACATGGGTTTCGTGCATAATTACTTCTGCACCCTTCATATATAATTCATTAATTACCTTCGATACTGCTTTTTCATTTCCCGGAATCGGAGTGGAACTGAATACAATGGTATCATTCGGCTGAATCGTAACCTTACGATGCAACGATGCTGCCATACGGGATAATGCCGCCATAGATTCTCCCTGGCTACCTGTCGTAATAAGTACCAACTGTTCATCCGTGTAGTTCTTCATTTCTTCTACAGAAATCAAGGTGTTATCCGGAATATCCAAATATTCCATCTCTCTTGCAACCGAAATGATATTTACCATGCTTCGGCCTTCTACAACAACCTTACGGTTATACTTGCAGGCAGTGTTAATAATCTGTTGTACACGGTCTACATTAGAAGCAAAGGTTGCAATAATAATTCTGTTCTTCTGGTGTGAAGCAAAAATGTTATCAAAGGTTGCACCAACGGTACTTTCGGACGGAGTAAATCCCGGTCTCAATACATTGGTACTGTCACACATCAATGCCAATACACCTTTTTTTCCTAATTCACTGAAACGTGTCAGGTTAATTGCATCCCCGAAAACAGGAGTGTAATCCACCTTAAAGTCACCGGTATGGACAATAATTCCTAACGGTGTATGAATCGCAAGGGCTGCTGCATCTGCGATACTATGATTCGTTCGAATGAATTCAATTCGAAAATCACCCAAATGAATACTTTGACCAAAGCGCATCACTTTTCTCTTTACAGTTCCAAGTAACTCATGCTCTTCCAGTTTTCCTTCAATGATACCAATAGTCAGTTTTGTTCCATAGACAGGAACATTGATTTCCTGAAGCACATATGGTAACGCACCGATATGATCTTCATGTCCATGGGTAATAACAAACCCTTTAATCTTCTCTTTGTTTTCTCTTAAGAATGTGATATCAGGAATAACACAGTCAATTCCCAACATATCATCGTCTGGGAATGACAAACCGCAATCCACAACAACAATACTGTCATTGTATTCAAAGGCAGTCATATTCATTCCAATCTGTTCCAAACCTCCCAGTGGAATAATCTTTATTCTTGAATTATCATCCATATAATCTTTCTCCTCCTCTTTTCCTTTATTTCCGAACAACATAAAACTTATGTACTAACGCCCAAAAATCAAAGTACTAAACAAAATCTGTATCTTCCAGTAATTCTGAAAAAATCTTTCCGATATAACTGATTTCTTCTTCATCCTCAACAGGTTCGTAAATAGCATCTTCATCTTTGTCATCAGATACATCTTTAAATATATAAGCTTCCGCTTCCTCACTATCATCCTCTGTGACGAGAATGTAATTCACATTATTAATTCGTGTTTCTTCTACAATGAACATTTCAATTTCATTGCCTTCGTCATCCAACAATATAATTTTCTCTTCCATTTTCTCTCCTAAGCAAAACCTATTTTTTCAATCCACTTTGATTCATGTAATCTTCCAGAATAATGGTAGCTGCAATCTGATCCACATACTTATAGCGTTCTTCCTTCTTGATTCCAACCTCATCCATAATTTCATAGGCTTCCACCGTAGTCAGCCTTTCATCCTGAAAAATTATTTCTTTCCCTGTTCTTTTTTCTAACAGTAAAGCAAATTCTTTGGTTTTTTCTACTCTGACTCCTTCATCACCGCTCAGCATCACCGGATACCCCAAAACAATCTTTTCCACCTGATACTGTTCCACTAATTCCTGAATGCGGGCAAGAGTCCTTCGAAGCTTTTTCGGAGAATCCCTTCTGATGATTTCCACCCCCTGGGCAGTCAGTCCTAATTCATCGGTCACTGCTACCCCAACTGTCTTCGACCCATAATCTAAACCTAAAATTCTCATCTTACCTCTATGCACGTCAAAAAAGGCCCTAAGACCTTTCTCAAACCACAATAACTGCCTTTTAGCGAAGTTTGTTATTGATATAGTATTTTACTGTCTCTTCAATCAGTTCGTCACGTTCCACTTTCATAATCAGACTTCTGGCATTATTGTGACTGGTAATGTATGTCGGATCTCCTGACATAACATAACCGACAATCTGGTTTACCGGATTATATCCTTTTTCTGCCAATGCAGCATAAACCTTTTCTAAAATTTCTTCTACTCCAATAGTCTGTTCCTCTGGAACCTTAAAAAACTGTGTACTACGTAAATCGCTCATCTTATCACGTCCTTTATTTTAACCAATATGGCAATATGTGTTCTTAGTTTAATATAAAATTTACAGGGTTGCAAGCATTATTTCGTTGTTTAACCCATCAGTTACCGTTACCTGTCGAATTTTACCGTCCAGGATTTCCAGGGTCTCCACAGCGATTTTTACATAATCTTTTGTATGACCCACAGCATAACTTTTCCCTTGTATTTCCACGGTTTCTTCAAAAAGAACTTCCACAGCCGTCCCCTTGATCCGTTCATGAAATTCTTTGGTCAGTTTCTTTCCGGTTTCAATCAGAATCTCACTCCGACGATTCTTCACCTGTTCGTCTACCTGTCCCTGCATCTTTGCAGCCACTGTTCCGTCTCTTCTGGAATATTTGAATACATGCAGTTCCGCAAAGCCCACCTTTTCCACAAATCGCTTTGTCGTCTCAAAATCTTCCTCTGTTTCCTGTGGGAATCCAACAATTACATCCGTAGTTAATGCCGGCTGTTTAAAGTATCTTCGAAGTCGTTCACAAATCTCATAAAACTCCTGTGAAGTATAGTGACGATTCATTGCCATCAAAGTTTTATCACATCCGCTCTGCATTGACAAGTGAAAATGTGGACAAATTTTTTCAACTTTTGCCAGTCTTTTTGTGAAATCTTCCGTGATTACCTCCGGATCCAGAGAACCCAGGCGGATTCGGGCTATGCCATCAATTTCGTTGATTGTCTCAATGACGTCAATCAGGGTTTTTCCTTCATCCTCATAACAGCTTAAATTGATTCCTGTCAACACGACTTCCTGAAAACCTTTCTTAGCAAGGCGCTCCACTTCTTCGATAATATGAACCACTTTTCTGCTGCGAATTCTTCCTCTGGCATAAGGAATGATACAATAAGTACAAAAACTGTTACACCCATCCTGGATTTTTAAATGCGCTCTTGTATGCTCTGTCACTGTGGAGATTTCCAACTCTTCATATTCATCTGTATGATTGATATCAATGACATTCGTTTTCTCTGCTTTTTCTTCAAAGAAATCCGCCAACAGATTCACAATGTCTTTCTTTTTATTATTTCCCACAATCAGGTCAATTGATGCATCTTCTGCAATTTTTTCCGTGGCCGTTTGGGCATAACATCCCGTGGCTACCACCACGGCATCCGGATTCAGTTTTCTTGCCCGGTGAAGCATCTGTCTGGATTTTCGGTCTGCAATATTAGTAACAGAACAAGTATTTACAATATATACATCCGCTTTTTCTGAAAAAGGAACAATTTCATAACCTGATTCCGACAGTAACTGAGTCATTGCCTCCGTTTCATACGCGTTCACTTTACATCCCAAATTATGGAGTGCTGCTTTTCTCATTGATTTCTCCTTATGTTTTCCATTTTTTACACTTCTTTACCTTGAAGAAACCGCGTTTCCGTGCTATCATTATACCATCAATTAAAGAGAGGTGTTGACAGAATGAAAACAGTTACAATTAATTTAAGTTCCATTGATAAGGTAAAGTCCTTTGTTAATGACATTACAAAATTTGACAGTGATTTCGATTTAGTTTCAGGACGTTACGTAATCGATGCAAAATCTATTATGGGTATTTTCAGCTTAGACCTTTCTAAGCCAATCGATTTAAACATCCATGGTGAAAAAGAAATCGACGCAATTCTCGAAGTATTAAAGAAGTACGAAGTTTAATCACTGAAAATTGTTTCCATAAAAACCACTGCTAAGAAGCAGTGGTTTTTTTGTTATAAGAATCTTTTTCTTTACTGACCGATTTCAATAATTTCCACACTTTCAATGGCTTCCTTCATCATCTCATCGATTTTTTCAGCAAGATGCGTTTCCGATCCCTTAATAACATTAATATTCGGCTTCGTTACCGGATGCTTTGCCACAAAGGTAGTACAACAATCTTCATATGGAAGGATTGATGTTTCGTATGTATTAATCTTTAAGGAAATATCCACGATTTCCTGCTTATCAAAGGCGATTACCGGGCGGAATACCGGAATAGTACACACTTCGTTAGTTGCAGCAAGACTCTGCATGGTCTGACTTGCTACCTGTCCAATGGACTCTCCTGTAATTAACGCCTGCGCATTTTCCTGTTTTGCAAAATATTCTGCAATTCTCATCATATAACGTCTCATGATAATGGTTAATTCATCATGAGGACACTGATCATAAATATACATCTGAATGTCAGTAAAGTTTACCACGTGAAGTTTCATTGGTCCGGAATACTTTGCCACCAGTTTTGCAAGATCCACAACCTTCTGCTTTGCTCTTTCGGAAGTGTATGGTGGTGCATGGAAATATACTGCATCCACTACCACACCTCGTTTTGCAGTCATCCATCCGGCAACCGGGCTATCAATTCCTCCAGATAACAGAAGCATTGCCTTTCCAGCTGTTCCAACAGGCATTCCTGCCGGTCCCGGAAGAATCTTAGAATAAATATTAATATGGTTTCTGATTTCCACGTTTAAAATCACGTCCGGATTATGAACATCCACATGAGTTTCCGGAAATGCATCTAAGATTTTCCCACCCAACTCACGGTTTAACTCCATAGAATCCAATGGATAATTCTTTCTGGCACGTCTTGCCATCACCTTGAAGCTGAAATTCTTATCCTCATAATTTTCATCAATATATTTCACAACCTGTTCTGCCAGGTCTTCAAATCCATTGTCTTCAATCTGAACCATCGGACAAATTCCCACGATTCCAAAAACATGCTGTAATGCATCCACTGCTTCCTCAAAATCATATTCTTCTTCCGGTGTTGCATAGATACGACCATATTCTTTCGTCACGGTGAACTTTCCGTCCACACGATCAAGAGCCTTCTGTGCATTGTTCACCAATGCATCCTCAAATAAAAATCTGTTTTTTCCCTTTACGCCAATTTCAGCATATTTAATCAAAAAAGAACTCTTCATTGTTTTCTCCTATCTTCTCACATATTTTCTAAGCATTGGTAAAAGTTGCTGTAACTGTTCCACTGCATAATCCACTTCTTCCTTAGTGTTCCATTCGCAGAAACTGAATCGCACAGTGGAATCCAACAATTCCTTTTTCACACCCATGGCTTTCAGTGTAGAACTGATTGCCGGTTTATTGGATGAACATGCACTCCCCGCAGAAATGTAAACGCCTTTGTCTTCCAATGCATGAAGCAGCACCTCGCTTCGTACACCGGAAAAGCTGGCACTGACAATGTGTGGTGCTCCTGCTTCGCCTTTCCGGCTATTAACGGTAACACCTTCCAACGCGTTCAGTTCATCAATCATATAATCCTTTACTTCCGTAATGTGCTGAACATTTTCTTCCAGATGATCATAGCAATCCTTTGCGGCCTGACCAATTCCTGCAATTCCCGGAACGTTTTCCGTACCGGAACGCAGTCCCATCTGCTGTCCACCACCGAAAATAATCGGATTGATTTTCGTGTTCTTCTTTATATAGATAAATCCACTTCCCTTTGGTCCATGAATCTTATGACCACTTACGGATAGTAAATCAATCTTACAGTTTTTCGGTCGAATTTCCATTTTCCCATAAGACTGAATGGCATCTACATGGAAAACAACCTTCGGATTGATTTTCTTGATATAATTTCCAATTTCTTCAATTGGCTGGATGGCTCCCACTTCATTGTTTACATGAATCACAGAAACAAGAATGGTATCGTCTGTCATTGCTTCCTGCAATGCCTCCAACTTAACCACACCAAAGGAATCCACCGGGAGGTAAATCACTTCAAACCCTTCCTCCTCCAGATATTTCATAGTAGCTCCTACGGAAGAGTGTTCCACTGCCGTGGTAAGAATTCTTTTTCCACTTCTTTGGTTCGCTCTGGCGCTGCCAACGATTGCCATATTATTGGACTCCGTTCCGCCGGAAGTGAAATATATTTCCTTTGGATCCACCTTTAAAGTCTTCGCAATATTTTCCTGTGCTGTCTTAATATATTTTTCTGCTTCCACACCCACCAGATGCATAGAGGAAGGATTTCCAAAATCCTCTGTCATTACCTTCACCACCAGTTCCTGCACCGAAGGGCTCACTTTCGTTGTGGCTGAATTATCAAAATAAACTTCCATTGTTCTTCCTCATTTATTCTTCATTCAAAAACATGATAACTGACATCACTGCCATTCCTGCGGTTTCTGTCCGAAGAATTCTTTTTCCTAACGTTATTTCCCTAGCTCCTGCCTGTCTGGCTGCTTCCACCTCTTCTTCTGCGAAGCCGCCTTCCGGGCCAATAAAAATTCCTACGCTCATTCCCGGTTTAATCGTCCCAATGACTTCCCGGGTGTATTTCATATCCTCAGCATTTTCATAAGGAATCAAAATCAGATCCAGTTTCTGCGCTTCCTTTAATGCCAATCCAAAGGTCATTGGACTTTCTACTTGTGGGACAATTCCGCGCTTCGACTGTTTTGCCGCACTGAGAGAAATGTTCTGCCAGCGTTCCGTCTTTTTTCCGGCTTTCTTATCGTCCAGTTTTACCACACAACGTTTTGTACTAACCGGTACAATTCTCTCAGCTCCCAGTTCCACCATCTTCTGGATAATGGTTTCCATCTTATCCCCTTTCGGCAATGCCTGGAATAACGTTACCTTTACCGGCAACTCCCGCTCCGGTCCGTTCACATCTTCAATTGTTGCAATGACTTCCTCGTCGGACAGTGTCGCAATGCTACAGGTATATTCCCTGTCTTTCCCATCACTAATCAGTACTGTTTCTCCTACTTTCATGCGAAGCACATTTTTAATGTGATTCACATCTGTTCCCGTGATGGAAATGCTCTCTTCACCAATCTGACTGTTTTCCACAAAAAATCTATACATTTCTTATCCTTTTACTTCTTGACCGCCATAATTGCACGCCAGTCACCCTGTTTCTCAATGGCCTCCAGTTGCAGTGCATCATTGTTTTCAATGGCCTTTACCACATCGTCTTCTTTCATATATATAATTCCTGAAGAAATAAAGATTCCTCCCGGCTTTAAAAAACGATCCACAATTCCTGCAATCGGAATAATGACATCTGCCAAAATGTTTGCCACAACCACATCAAACTGCTTTTCTTCAAAGTGCTGCTGCATTGCCTCATCTTCCAGAACATTTCCGTCAAACATTTCCACATCATCCGTGGCAATATGATTCACTTCAAAATTTTCTTTGGAAGCTACGATGGCAGCCTCATCAATATCTGTCATGGACACTGCACCTGCGCCGAGTTTTTTTGCCACAATGGAAAGAATCCCGCTACCGCATCCTAAATCCAAGACCGTGTCTCCCGGCTTCATATATCGAATCAACTGCTTGATACAAAGCTGTGTTGTATCATGCTTACCGGTTCCAAAAGCAGTTCCCGGATCAATCTCAATCATTTGCATATTCTTATGGGCTTCATCCGGTTCTTCCCAGGTCGGTTTAATAAAGAAATTATCCACGGTAAAGGATTTAAAATACTGCTTCCAGTTATTTACCCAATCCACATCTTCCGTGATACTCTTTTCGATGCTTCCTTCTCCCACATCCAGAAAAGAATTTGCTTCCTTCAGTTTTTCTCTCAACTGCTCTAACAATGCTTCTGCATCATCATTTTCCTCAGTGTAGAAGTTGATATATGCCGTTCCGTCATCCTCCGGCAAATCCGCTAGATAGTCAATGAACTGCATTTTCTTTTCTTCTTCGGAAAGCTGAACATTGTCTTCCACTTCCATTCCATTGATTCCTAATTCAATTAAAAGTCCACAGACAAAATCTGTCGCCTGGGTTGTCGTCTTTAATCTGTATTTATTCCACTTCATAGTTTATTCCTTTTCAAAATTGCATATCAATTTACAATCATAGCATATTCACGGTTTATTTGGCAACCTCCCAGATTTATGCAACCTCTTTTCATTTTTCCACCATTTCGACACATTACACTTTGGTAGGTGCATCCATCATTTCCTCCGTCGCCAATGCAAATCTGTTTCTTTATGTATAATTATCGTTTGTTTTTTACAGCCCCAGTCATCACATAAAAGAAAGAGGATTTTTCCTCGTATACGGGAAAAATCCTCTTTCTTTTAACTGATTCATAAATCGAAAGTCACCCCATATCTGGAATGCCTTTCTACCAACACGTCGTAGCGGACAACGCTATAGCTGCCTTACATCCTCATGCACTTTCAAAACGAATTACTTGGTACTTTTAATATATCACTTAATTTTAGCAGTGTCAAACTTCACTATAACTCTTTTGTTATCTTTTTATAAAAATAATTTCGTATCATACGTATTGGGAAACAGAAAAATGTTTCCTCCAATTAACTTGTCTTTTAACATTGCAACGGTTTCTTTGCTAATTTCATCATGCTTTTCCAGATTTCTGTAAAAAGTATTTGCAATGAAATCCACCAATTGAATCATGGAATGTTGTTTTGAATCTACATATTCCACATTAAAGTGATCGCACAATGGGTGATATACGGTGAACTGCTGTTCCAGATAATCATCTAATGTAAAACGAGTATCCGTTGCGATGTTCTGCTCATCAATCATTAAATTCATTGCATTAACATTCAACGCATACGAACTCTTCTTGCGAAAATAATTATCTAAAAACAATTGAAGGACATAATTAAAGGTGCGGGCATGGTTACGAATAAAATCATCTGTGGTATGTTCATTATTAATGACAATGATTCCCAATTCAAAATCATCTCCACAATTACGAAGAATTCGGTCATAAATCGCCTTCTTTCGATTTTCAGATACTTCAGAACCCTTGATTTCATTTTCCTTATCCATCAAGTGTTGAAATTTAGGCTTCTTTAACAAAGAGGCAATTCCCTTACGAAACTGTCTCTTTATTTTTGTGGAATCCCGGGTAAATAAAATTGCCATCACAAAATATTGATTTTGGGAAATATTGGTTTTTGTGATACTCCCGGATTCATCAATAAAAACATTTACGTCCATTTTCTTCTGCGTATCCTGCATGATGCCCCCTTTAGTATGTCCTTGCTAAAGTCGTATTATTTTTTAAAAAACTTTTTCTTTGGCTTTTCCTGTTCTGGTTCATCAGAAAATTCTTTTAAGGTATTTCCTGAAATCTCATCAAACTTTCTAAGTAATTCCTTCTGCTCGCTGTTTAAATGAGTTGGAACCTGAACAACCAATGTGGTGTACTGATTTCCCAAGGCTTGCATATTATGAACATGAGGCATTCCTTTTCCTTTCAGTCTCACACGGGTTCCTGTCTGGGTACCAGGCTTAATGGTAGTCTTCACATCACCGTAAACAGTGTTCACACGGACATCACCACCTAATGCTGCCTGAGCATAAGAAATATATGTCGTATTGTAGATATCCATTCCTTCACGTCTAAATTCTCTGCTTGGGATGACACGAACATCCACTAATAAATCTCCACGTGGTCCACCGTTCTTTCCAGGTTCTCCTTCGCCATTAACACGAATTCTGTTCATATCATCAATTCCTGCCGGAATATCCACCGGAATAGTCTTACGAATCTGTTTATATCCTGCACCATAACAGTCAGTACATTTCTCTTTAACAATTTTCCCTTCCCCGTGACAGTTTGGACAGGTATCTACGGACTGCATCATTCCAAATAAGGTCTGACGTTTTGTCACATACTGTCCGGTACCATTACACTGCGTACAGGTTTCCGGTGATGTTCCCGGTTTTGCTCCGGTTCCGTTACAAGTCTTACAAGTATCTTTAAAGTTAATGGAGACATTTTTTTTACATCCCGTTACAGATTCTTCAAAAGTAATGGTAACACCTACACGAACATCAGCACCTCGCATCGGTCCGTTATTGTTTCGTCTGCTTCTGCCACCACCGAAGATATCACCGAAGATATCGCCGAAGCCACCGCCGAAAATATCACCGAAGTCAAAGTTACTGAAATCAAATCCTCCTGCACCGCCGGCACCACCTTCAAAGGCCGCATGGCCGAACTGGTCATACTGACGTCTCTTTTCCGCATCACTTAATACCGCATACGCTTCGGATGCTTCTTTAAATTTTGCAGCGGCTTCTTCTCCCGGGTTTGCATCCGGGTGATATTTCTTTGCCAGCTGTCTGTATGCTTTTTTGATTGTTGCTTCATCGGCGTTTCTGTCAACGCCCAGCACTTCATAATAATCTCTTTTCTCTGCCATTTTTCTCTATCCTTTTTTCATTTCACCCTGATTCACAGGGTTTCCATTATTGCAGGAACGCCCGTCAGACAAATGTCCGACGGGTTCCCTTATTTATTATTTATCTCCCCTGCTATTTCAGGGGACTGAAAATGGTTATTGCCTGTTATTTAAACTTCAGTAAATTCTCCATCTACCACGTCATCATCAGGATTTGCATTGCCACCTGTGAATCCGCTCATATCAGGACCTGCACCCTGAGCGCCTGCTGCGCCCTGAGCCTGCTGATACATCTGAGCAAATAACTGCTGAGCAGAGTTCATTAATTTTTCTTTACCAGCCTTTAATTCTTCAACCTGTGCATCTGTGATTTCAGCACCTTCTGCACATCCTGCAATGGTAGCTTTTAATGCATCAATGTCAGCCTGAACTGCCTGCTTGTCAGCATCAGAAAGCTTATCTCCTGCTTCGTTCATAGCCTGTTCTGTCTGGTTTACGATAGAATCAGCTTCGTTCTTTGCATCAATTGCTTCCTTACGCTTCTTATCAGCTGCTTCATATTCTGCAGCTTCCTTAACAGCCTTATCGATGTCTTCATCAGACATGTTAGATCCTGCTGTAATTGTAATGTGCTGTTCCTTACCTGTTCCTAAATCCTTTGCAGATACATTTACGATACCATTTGCATCAATATCGAAAGTAACTTCAATCTGTGGAACACCTCTCTTTGCCGGTGGAATACCATCAAGTCTGAACTGTCCAAGACTCTTATTGTCTCTTGCGAACTGTCTTTCACCCTGTACTACGTTAATATCTACTGCAGTCTGGTTATCTGCTGCTGTCGAGAAGATCTGGCTCTTCTTTGTAGGAATTGTAGTATTTCTTTCAATTAATCTTGTTGCAATTCCACCCATAGTTTCAATAGATAATGAAAGTGGTGTTACGTCAAGAAGAAGGATTTCTCCTGCACCTTCATCACCTGCAAGCTTACCACCCTGGATGGAAGCACCAACAGCTACACATTCATCAGGATTCATCTTCTTAGAAGGTTCATGTCCTGTTAACTGTTTTACCTTATCCTGTACAGCTGGGATTCTTGTAGAACCACCTACTAATAATACCTTAGAAAGTTCTGATGCTGTAATTCCTGCATCCTTTAATGCGTTCTGAACAGGGATTGCTGTTCTTTCTACTAAGTCTCTTGT
>CACXEU010000020.1 GCA_902766735.1 uncultured Lachnospiraceae bacterium | reverse complement strand
CCAAATACACATTCTGATAATCAAAGTGGGGGTACAAATTTATGAAAGGAGAACCGCAAGTACGACACGCTAAAATATCCTCATTCTGATATATCAAAAACAACTTTTACGTACTTGCTATATAGATAATATGATTAACCAAAAACAAAAAGACAACCATCTGAAATTCAGAGTATCTGATGAATTAAAGAGTACAGTAGAAAAGAATGCTAAAGAACTGAATATGAATACCAGTGAATATATACGATATTGTATTTCTCTGGATTATCCATCTATGGTTAAACGGATTCCAGACAGCATTGCAACAAGTAATCTACTCAATAGAATCTATCATTGTCTTGAAGGACAGATAGACCCTAAATTATTGACTGATATAAAAGGTTTTATCAACGATTATTACGACAGATAAGGGGGAAAATATGTCTGAAAAATCTAAAAACCGGAACTACGAATCCGGTATACTTATCAACAAAGCTCAAAAAGGGAAATATAACAATCCTGATGCTGCATCAAAAATCAAGGGTTATATTCTTGGCGAAAAGGGAAGTTCAAAAGAGAATCGAAAAGATATCATACACTATGGCGCGTATGGAACTATAGATTTTCTCGATACGGATCTCATCACCGAGCAATTTCTTGATATTCAAAAATGTCATGTCAGACATTGCAAGAACAAACGATACGCTGATCATGAAGTATTTGTTTTCGCTGAAGAAGATGGAATTATATTAAAAAGAAACCCCAATTATATTTCAAGTATCTCAGAGAAAATGGCATCTATCATATCCGATGGTGAATTTCAGACCTTTTATGGAGTACATAACGGTGACATGTATGATGAAAATTATCCCGAAACTAGTGGTAAGATGCATATTCATTTTCTTGTAAACCCTGTCAGCTTTAAGACCTTAAAGAAGCGACAAGAAAACTTTTCCGCAACAGAAAAACATGAGTTACAGTTACAAAACCTTATCAGAACCGAAATAGATGAAATAAAAAAACAGCGGAGAACCAAAATAACGGCTCTCCAATGACCGCATCCTTCTATGGAATTTACTCATTGCTCTTTCTACACTCATAGTCCGCAGAACTCCTCGCTCGTACACAAAAACCCCCGGAATCTGTCTTTCCGAGGGTTAACTTTCACGTAAATCTTTATAAATCTACTTCTATTTGGTACAAAATTGGTACAAAATCGAAAATTTGGTACCAAATACTGCCCACAAAGCCCGTGGTTAAGCCATTCTTTTAACTGAGGCTTTTGAGCGTCGGGAACAAAAATCTTTGTTCTTACATATCGTTCCAAACAATGTACGAATCAATCCGTACTACTATATATGGGTTTTCCATATCAATCCGTATTTGTCCGTGTTATCAAAAATCTTTACGGTCAAATATGTGTCAATCTGTACTTTTCCCATGCACTAACGCTGTTCAAATATGTCCAAATAACTTCTCATTAAAGACATATCTATCTATTTAATTATAACTCTTCCTTCAAGATTATTCAACACTTCCTGCTTCTGCTCTGCAGTACAATCAGCATAGATATTCATAGTTGTAGAAATATCCGAGTGCCCCATTATACTCTGGATTACTTTTAAATTAGTTTCGCTCTCACAAAGTCTTGTGCAGAATGTATGCCTCAATATATGGCAGCTAAAGTCTGGAAGTAATATAGGACTTCTTTTTTCTTTCTTTGCCAACTGAGTTTCTTCCTTATTATACGCTTCACAAATTCTCTTAATTGCATTATTCACAGATTCAGGTGTATAGACATTCCCTTTTGCAGAAGAAAACACAAATCCAGAATAATCATCTACAACTGACTGGCAAAAACCTGTGCACTTCTGTATTTCATATTCCATCAAAAATGCCTCTCTTACTTCCGGCAACATTGGTATAGTTCTTATACCAGCCTCTGTTTTAGGTGTCTGAATAGAATGAACTACTTTTCCCTCTGCATTCGGTCTATAAATAAGGTTATGATTCACACTGATGTAGTTTTCATCAAAATTCAAATCATCCCATCTAAGCCCTAAGCATTCAGAAATACGCATCCCTGTTCCGAGTAACACCGTAATAACTGGATACCATCCGCTATATGTATCACTTTCCTCCACATAGTTTAACAAAGCTTTTTGCTGTGGAACAGTTAGCGCTGTCTTCTTTTTAGGAGCCCAAGATTTATTCTTCTTAATTTCAGCCATTACACCTTCTGTCGGATTTACTCTTATAAGCTGATCTCTAATTGCCATCTGAAAAACCGGATGAAGCAAACACTGAACACTATCTACTGTATTCGCTTTAAGTCCTTTTTTGAGTATCAAGTCATAGTAAAAGTCTTTTACGTCAGAGTATTTCACTCTCGACAACTTCAGTTTACCAAAACCATTTCTAACCCAGCGATCATAACAGTAAATGTAATTATTCCTAGTTGTATCTTTTAGGTCATACTTCTGCTTTATATACTTATCCCACAGCTGATTTACAGTCACAACATTGGCTGCTAAAGGATCAATTCCATCTTCTAAGTCATAGATAAGCTGCTTCTCACGCTTACGCAAAGCCTGCAGATTGGTTGAATAAATTGTTTTTCTCTCACCTCTTGGATTTGTCCAAGAATAGCTATATCTACCATCCTTTCTATAACATTCACCATTTTTTAACGTATGTCCTTGCGGATCTTTCCTCATTCTATAAGCCATTTTATTACCTCCAAT
>CACXEU010000019.1 GCA_902766735.1 uncultured Lachnospiraceae bacterium | reverse complement strand
TACCTTAGAAAGTTCTGATGCTGTAATTCCTGCATCCTTTAATGCGTTCTGAACAGGGATTGCTGTTCTTTCTACTAAGTCTCTTGTCAATTCATCAAATTTAGCCTTTGTTAATGTCATGTTCAAATGCTGTGGACCTTCTGCTGTTGCAGTGATGAATGGAATGCTGATTTCTACCTGAGTTGCGGAAGAAAGTTTCTTCTTAGCATCTTCTGCTTCTGCTTTTACTCGTTCCATTGCCATCTTATCGTTAGAAAGGTCAACACCTGTCTGAGCCTTAAAATCTGCAACCATGTAGTCCATGATTTTCTTATCAAAGTCATCACCACCAAGCTTATTATCACCGGATGTTGCTAATACTTCGATAACGCCATCACCGATTTCGATAACAGATACGTCGAATGTACCACCACCTAAATCGTATACCATAATTTTCTGTTCGCCTTCATTGTCAAGACCATATGCTAAAGCAGCTGCTGTTGGTTCGTTAATAATTCTCTTAACTTCCAATCCGGCAATCTTACCTGCATCTTTGGTAGCCTGTCTCTGAGCATCATTGAAGTAAGCAGGAACTGTAATAACAGCTTCTGTTACCTTTTCACCAAGGTAAGCTTCTGCATCAGCTTTTAATTTCTGAAGAATCATTGCTGAGATAGCCTGTGGTGTATAGCTCTTATCATCAATTGTTACCTTATAGTCTGTTCCCATATGTCTCTTGATAGATGAGATTGTTCTGTCAGCATTTGTAACTGCCTGACGTTTTGCTAAATCTCCTACAAGTCTTTCGCCATCTTTCTTAAAACCTACTACGGATGGAGTAGTTCTTCCACCGTCTGCATTTGTGATAACAGTAGGCTCTCCACCTTCCATAACTGCTACACAAGAGTTTGTTGTACCTAAATCAATACCAATAATCTTTCCCATGATTTATTCCTCCTATAATCAAATGATAATTATTTTTTATTTATTTCAAACCGCCGGCTTTAAACCGATACGATTTCTTCTTATTTTGTTACCACAGAAACCATACTGTGACGGATAACTGTGCCTTTATAGATATAACCTTTCTGCAATTCCTGAGCAACGGTATTTTCATCCAATTCCTCATTTTCCACCTGCATTACTGCGTTATGAAGTTCCGGATCAAATTCCTTCCCTTCTGCCTCAATGGCTTCCACGCCAAGTTCTTCCAGTGTTTTTGATAACTGCTTGTAAATCATATCCATTCCCTGACCCACAGGGGATTCTAAATCTTCTTCCTTTAAGGTGGCAATTCCTCGTTCAAAATTATCCACTACCGGAAGAATCTTTTCGATAATGTTTCTTGCACCCATATCAAACATAGAAGCTTTTTCTTTTTCACTTCTGTTTCTGAAATTCTGGAATTCTGCAAATAGTCTCTGATATTTATCATTCAGTTCCTCTAACTTTGCATCCTTAGGGTCTTTCTTTTCCTCTGCATCCTCTTCCGAATCGGCTTCTTTTTCCTCTCCCTGTTCTTCTTCAGAACATACATCAGCCGTTTCTTCTGCCGCAGATTCCTCTTTTGTTTCAGCTGTTTCTTCAGTTTCTTCAGTCGCTTCTGTTTCTACTGTTTCTTCCACGTCCTTCAAAACATCTTTTTCCATCTTCTTATCCTTCATTCCTAAAACCTTTCACACATTGCCGAGGCAATGCTAATCTTTCTTTTTATAGTTATCACTGAGCTGCTCTTTCACAGTTCTCAATGTTTCTACAACCTTGTCATAATCCATTCGCTTCGGCCCAATAATTCCGATGGTTCCTTTAAAACCATCCTCCAATTCATAGGTTGCCGTAACAACACTACAATCTTTCATGGACTGCACCGGACTCTCACTTCCGATATAAACCTGAATTCCTGTTTCCTCATCCCCTTCGTTAATGAGTTCTGTTAACTGAGATTTTTCTTCCAGAGTGGTCAATAACTGACTGGCTTTTTCCTTATCACTCAGTTCCGGATATTTAAAAATATTCGTGGCTCCGGATGTGTAAATCTTTAACTGCGACTCTGTTGCAATCGCCTCGGTTATCGCCTTTAACACATCATTGACTAAACCTTCTAACTCTCCCGCCTGAGAAGTCAATGCTGAAATCACTCCCAGATTAATCTCCTCTAATGCCAACCCTGCCAATGCAGTATTCAGAGCAACATTCAATCGGACAATCATTTCCTGATTAATATCCTGCTCTACTTTCAGAATTTTGTTTACCACATGGTTCTTATCAGAAACAACAGTACACAGAAGTTGCTTTTCTTCTAACACGGAAAGCTGGATAAACTTGATTTTATTTCCCTGTGATTTTGGAGCAGAAACCATTGTAGCATAGTTGGTATTGTTTGCCAGTACTTTTGCCATATTCTGCAACAGGGTCTCCACCTTATCCACCTTCTCTAAAAGAAGGTCTTCCTTTTCTGTTACCCGTTTTTCTCTGTCATCCAGTTCTGACATCTTTTCTCTCAGCATGTTATCTACATAGAAACGATACCCTTTGTCTGTAGGAATACGACCAGCGGAAGTATGCGGCTGAACAATGTATCCCATTTCTTCCAAATCAGACATTTCATTTCGAATGGTGGCAGAACTTAAATTCAAATCGGTAAACTTGGAAATAGTTCTGGAGCCAACCGGTTCACCGGTTTCTAAGTAGTTCTTAATGACTGCATTTAGAATTTTTTCTTTTCTTTCATTCAGTTCCATAACTACCTCCTTATTGTTTTATTAGCACTCTCTTTTTTCGAGTGCTAATTGTTTCTGTCCTTAATATAGCCCCCTTTGGAAGAATTGTCAACAGTTATTTCTTTATTTATGTGATTTTTTCGTCTGGATTTTTTGATAAATTTTATCATTTCACTTTTCGGGCGACATTTTTCTCTTCATATTGAAAATGCAATGAGATATGTTATTCTAGATATTACTGAAAGAAAGAAATAACTGAGATGAGGTTTTTATGAATACAACAATAAGAAAAAAATATTTTGGAAATAAAGCATTTTATAGGAAAGTTTTCTTCATAGCCTTTCCTATTATCATTCAGACATTAATGACAAACTTAGTGGGACTTTTGGACAATGTCATGGTAGGAAGACTGGGAACCGATCAAATGACTGGCGTTTCTGTGGTGAATCAGCTATTCTTTGTTTTTTATCTGCTGGTCTTTGGTGGAATGTCTGCCGCCGGAATTTTTAGTGCCCAATACTTTGGTCAGGAAAATCACGATGGTGTTCGCAATACCTTTCGCATCAAAATTCTCTTTGGATTGTTTACCATTCTTCTGGTAACCTTTATTTTCCTGACAATGAATCACACTTTGATTCATTCTTTTTTACACGAAGGCAGTCAGTCCGGGAATATTAATGCCACCTTCGACTATGCCAAAAGTTATTTGTTCATTATCCTGATTGGGATTCCGCCGATTGTTATTTCCAATGCATACAGCACCACCTTAAAAGAAGGCGGCGAAACCTTCATTCCAATGGTTGCCAGTGTTTCTTCTGTCATTATTGACTTAGTATTTAATTACTTATTGATTTTTGGTAAATTCGGTTTTCCGGAGCTTGGTGTTTCCGGTGCAGCCATTGCCACAGGAATGTCCCGTTATGTGGAATTTTTCATTGTAGTGATTTACACCCATGTGCATGAGAAAAAATTCCCGTTTATCCACAGGGCATATCGCAGTTTCAAAGTACCTGTTTCACTGGTTCGCGATATTGTTCTGAAAGGTTCTCCGATTCTGGCCAATGAATTTTTATGGTCTTTAGGTCTTACCTTTCAGGCCCAGGCTCTTTCCACCCGGGGACTTGCTGCAATCGGTGCTATTAACATCAATAATACCATCAGCAATGTGTTCAACATTGTTTTCGTAACCATGGGAACCACGATTGCTATTATCATCGGTCAGTTGTTAGGAGCCGGAAATCTGAAAGAAGCCCGTGACGCCAACCGGAAACTCAGCGTGCTTTCCGTACTGATTGCCATAAGCACATCCATTGTGTTGGCGATTCTGGCACCGTTCTTCCCACATATCTACAACACCACCGGGGAAATTCGCCATCTGGCATCCCAATTCATTTTGGTATTCGCATTGGTTACTCCATTTAACGCATACACCAATGCAGCATACTTTACATTACGAAGTGGCGGAAAGACAATTGTCACCTTCTTATTTGACAGTTGTTTCATCTGGGTTGTCAATGTTCCACTATCAATGATTTTATGCCATTATACATCGCTTCCGATTGTTACGATTTTCTTAATTGTAAACTGTTCAGAAGCCTGCAAGGCATTTATTGGTGGTGCACTCATTCGAAAAGGAATCTGGATGAATACCATCATTCAATAAAAACGCAAAAACGGTAGCTTTGCGATTCCTCTCCCACCGGGCGAACCCAAGAGCGAGAGGAATAATCAAAACTACCGTTTTTTATTTGATTTCATATTCCATTTCATGCCATTCTTCCCCACCCCAACTGGAATCAGCGATTCCTAAATCCACAAATCCCATTTTCTCATAAAAATGAGTCAATCGCTGCAGATTAGTCAGAATCAGTTTTCGTTTTCCCAAACGCTTCATGCTTTCTTTATATCCATTCATCATTAAGCCTGCCAGTCCCTGTCCTTCATATTGCGGCAATACATCCACACCGCAAATCATCACATTCTTTCCTTTCGGATTATGTTCCGAGATGTCCGTAAAAAATTTATCCTGAAACTTATCTTCTTCGGTGGCTACACCATTGATGAATCCCGCAATCCGATTTTCTTTTACATCCACCAGAACCTGAAAATACTGTGCCGCATTTTCCACACGTTCCTTCATACTTTTTGGCGAACAGGCTTCATTGGGTGGAAAACAAATCTGCTCGATTTCTACCACCGCATTCTCATCGTCATCAGAAACCTTTCGTAAACTAAAATGTCTTTCCAGGATTCCCTCTTCTGAAATCGAAACAATATCATTTTCATCAATTCCTTTTTCATATAAATATGCATCGTCCTGATGAATCCATTTTTCACTGCCAAGACTTCCTTCCAACAACACCGCCACCTGCGTGTTCCTGTTTTCCGGTGTTCCCTCACATCCAAAATCGGCTTCTGTAATCCTTTTAATTCTGTATAATTTCATCCCGTTCCACCCTTTCTCACTTTTCTTCAACCGGTTCAATCTTTATGGTCATTTCTGTTAACTCCTCACTTGGAAGGAGAGTGATTTTATAGTCCTTAAATGTCATCACCTGAGAATATTCTCCCTGACCCTCATGAATTTCCACATTCGTATATGCATCGGATAATTCCGGATATTCCATCTGGATGAAACTTCTGCAAAATGACATCGGATAGGTAGTATCCCCCAAAACTTTTGAATAGTGTGCAGAGGCAATTCCTAATACACGTTTTCCGTCTTTACCGGTTTCAAAAGCATAAGTCACCCCATCTTCTTCGGTCACTGCTTCTTCATTTAGGGCGATGTCATTGAGTAAATGATATGTGGCACTATTTCGGTAATCCGCCAGATAATCCGATAGTGTTCCCTCTGTTGCTGCCGCTTCCGTCTCCTGTTCTACCGTTGTCACTTCAACAGTTGTTTTCGTTTTAGGACTTTTCGTTTCCTTCGTTCCTGTTTCCTGGTTTCCGCATGCTGTAAACAGCATTGCCATCCCAATCATTCCAACAATTACTATTTTTCTCACCATTCTTCTCCTTTAACCTTTTCTTTTCTTCCACAAAATACTGGCTGCAAACACTGCTGTAGTCGTTGCCACAGCACTTCCAATCTGAACTGCTTTTGCAATTCGTTCCTCTTTTTTATGTGCAGCCCTGTTCAAGCTTTTTCTTTTATATTTCTTCTTCGTCATCTTTCAGCACCTCCAATAACTGACTTCCATCCACTTCAATGAAGAGGGTTTCCTCATTGTTATTTTCCAAAACTTCCTTCTCCTCGATTTCCAAATACTCTACCGGAGCGTTAAAGAACATATCCTCTGTCTCGTTTTCCTGATGAATCAATCCAATGGACTTCACATTGTCAAAATCAATTCCCTTCATAAACCGTTTGCTTTCCCCAGCCACCTGCCTGGCAGCCTCTTCCTCCCCACTATAGATATAGGAAGCGGTAATCAATTTTGTTGCTTCTAAATATAGATTGTAATAATCCTGGATTTCTTCCACTTCATCGTCCTTACTGCTAAGATACCCCGAATCCCTGACCTGCTTCATTAAACGTTTCATCGGTTCTTTCGGCACCGGCTCAAATTCCCGGACTCTTCGTTCCAAAGTTTTTCCAATCTGATTCTTTGCTTCAATCATGTCCCTTCGCCCCAAACGAATAGACTGTTTCTTTTCTTCCGGATCCTTCAGGCTCATTGCCAATAGAATCTGCTCCCTACCACTTTGCAACTTTGCAATTCGGTCATCCATCTGTCCATGCTCAATCTGTTCTACCTGACGATATGTCTTTTCTACCGTGTTTGCAATGTAAGCCAGTTCCCTTTGCGTGTAAATGTTATGATATGCCATTGCCACTTCCTGCATTGGCTTCCCAGACATCTGCAATTCGTCCTTCATTGGCATATTTCCCACGCCAAACTTATCTTTTAGCATTGCCGGAATCTCCACCACGTACTTCTTATCCGGATCAATTCGATTTAGGATATCCGCCATTTCAATATATTGAACCAGCTCTGCCATCAATCCAAAAGCGGTGGTGTATTCCCGTTCATCAAATTCCGGTGTCACTGCCGGAGCCACTTCCTTTGTGTTCCGAAGTACCAGTTCTGCTTTCTTCTTCGAGGTGACCCGCTTCTGATGTTTATGTAATTTCTGTTTTTTTCTTCGCATCAATTCTTTTTTATTGTTCATCTCTATTCCTTTTATAATACAATTCTCGAATAATCCTCATGTGGATTTACTTTTGCCAAACCCAGTTCCACAATCGTTGCTTCCATCGGCACGAACAATTTCTGCATCACCTGAAATGCTTCTGTCATCTGCTCCGACGTTAATGTCTTTCCCAATGTAATATGCGGCAACCAGGAATGAGGCTGATAATATTTACTGATTCGTGTTTCGTCAATACCGGAAAAAGCATTGTACACTTCTCCCGACAATTCTTCCAGATATTGATTCAGCACCGGTGTGGCATAAAATACGTATGGAAGTAATTGTCCCATCGAAACAATCTTAATCTTTCCTGTCCAGATTTTTCCCTTCAGCGTTTCAAATTTCGGAGCCAGCACCTCGATGTTTTTTGCTTCAATGGCGGAAATCGTCATATGTGGTGGAACCTTATTTTCCGTCATGAATGCATTTCCCGTTTCCTTTGCAATCGCCTTTATATAACCATGCAATTTCTTATTTGTTTCTTTATCAAAATATGCCGATACCAAATACATCTCGCTACCTCCCTGTCTTCTTTAATAACCGTTCATGCATGAGTACCATCATTACCAGAATCAAGAACAAATATACCGGTAACCATGCCACTCCAATTCGTTCTGTAATCATTCCAAACAACGGTGGCATCAAGCTGGTTCCCACATAGGCACTTGCCATCTGTACGCCAATAATCGCCTGTGACCGTTCCGCCCCAAAGCGAAACGGTGTGGAATGAATTACCGATGGATAAATCGGCGCACATCCCAAACCAACCATAATCAGTCCAATCAACGTAACAGTCTTTCCCAACGGAAGAAGCAACATCGCAATTCCCAAAAGAATCACTCCTTGTCCCAATCGAATCATCGCGGTATCCTTTAGCTTCAGTGTCATGAATCCGCTCACCGCTCTTCCTACGGTAATTCCTATAAAGAACATTCCCGCATATCTTGCAGCCACTTCCACCGCAACGCCTTTATGAAGCACCATATAACTGCTGGCCCAAAGCATTGCTGTCTGTTCCAACGCACAGTAACAAAAGAACGTCACCATGACTTCTTTAACTCCCGGCAATTTCAAAATATGTTTCAGTGAAATCGGTGCTGTTCTTCCCACACGCTCCTGCGTTTGATTTCCCTTCCATAAAAACAATGTTGCCATCATAAGAAACGCCAGACCACACTGAGCAATCGCTACCACTTGATAACCGTTATTCCATGTTTTTCCGGAAGCCAATACATCCCCCATAACGTAAGGGCCGATAATCGTTCCGACCCCCCACATACAATGTAGCCAACTCATGTGCCTGCTGGCATAATGGGTTGCCACATAATTATTCAGTGCCGCATCCACACCTCCGGCTCCCAACCCATACGGAATTGCCCATAAGATTAACAACAAGAAATTATGGCTGATGGAAAACCCGAACAATGCTACTGCAGTCATCAGCACACTCATCGCAGTCACCATTCCGGTTCCCATTCTCCTTGTAATCCGGTCGCTCAACAGACTGGATACCACCGTTCCCACGGAAATAATCATAGAAAGAATCCCCGCATAAGAAACCGGAACTCCCATTTCCATATACATCGTCGGCCACGCACTTCCAAGCATCGGATCCGGCAGTCCCAGACTGATAAATGCTAAATATATAATAATCAGTAAAAAAATAGCTTTCCGATTCAAATAATTTCTCCCTCTATGCGCTGGCTTTCTTCCTGTTTCATCGCTATATTCATTTTATCACTTTCAAAGGCTCTTTTCTATTGAATCTTTCATCAACCTCCTCCCTTTTTTACCTATCTGGGCGTTTTCCTTTGATTAGGTGGTGCCCTCCGCCAATTCTCACTCTTTTCCTCCACCTATCTGAGCGTTTCCTGCTAATTAGGTGAAATTCCCCATAGATTCCTCGAAAATCCACCTCGCATAAGAAAGAAATCTCCATATAAAAAAGGAAGAGCCACCTAGGTGACTCTTCCCCAAAGTATGATTGTCATCAGCGGTCAAAAATCAAAAGGATTTTCGCTGTATAACGACTATTTAATTATTCACCATAAACGCCGAATTCCCAAATAGAATATCCATATGGTAATGCACGTTCAACACCCTGCATTCTTACATATCTGGCATTTACTGAGTTAAATGTAACAGGATCTGTTCCGCCGTCCTGATTGGTTAAGTTTGCTACAGTAGTCCAATCATTTCCGTTGGTTGATACTTGAATCTTATATGCCTTTCCGTAAGCTGCTTCCCAAAGAATCATAACTCTATTGATGGAATAAGTCTGTCCAAGATCTACTGTCATCCAAGCATCATCAGCGAAGTTAGATGACCAACGTGTTCCGGAATTTCCATCTACCGCATTAGCAGCTGCCATTGCATCATTTTCTGAACCAGAAGCTGTAACTGTTTTGTTCACTGCTACATTTGCTCCATTCGTTGAGCCACCGGAGCCTGAGCCACCGGAACCATTTCCTTCTCCATAGACTGCCATCTCCCAAAGAGAATATCCATATGGTAATGCCCTTTCTACACCCTGCATTCTTACATATCTGGCATTTACAGCATTAAATGTAATCGGATCTGTTCCACCATTCTGGTTTGACATATTTGCTACAGTAGTCCAATTATTTCCATTGGTTGAAACCTGAATCTTATATGCTTTTCCATAAGCAGCTTCCCAAGTCAATTCAACTCTGTTAATTGAATATACTGCTCCCAAATCAACGGTTAACCAAGCGTCATCAGAGAAGTTTGATGACCAGCGGGTTCCTGCATTTCCATCAACTGCATTTCCAGAAGCCATTGCTCCGTTTTCGTCACCGGAAGATGTTGTTGTCTTGCCTTCTGCAAGGTTGCCCTCTACAGGTGGCTGTACCGGTGGTTCCGGAGGTTGTGGCTCTCCTCCATTGCCATTAATTGTGTAAGTTGCAGTTGCTACAGAAGAAGGAATCATACCCTTACGATATGCAATTGCCTTTAATGTTGTAGTATTACTAATCTTTACTGTTGGTACGTAAAGTTTTGAATTTTGGTTCGGTTCAGAACCATCTGTTGTGTAACGGATTTCAACACCCTTTGTTGCACTGCTGATTGCAATGTTCTGTGTTCCGCTGTAATTTCCTGAATTTTTACTGAATGTTGGTTGTGCAACTTTTGCAGCCTCATAAACACCAACTTCCCAGAGGGAATAACCATATGCCAATGCACGTTTTACCCCCTGAATCTTTACGTATCTTGCTGATGTGGCATTAAATACAACTTCTTCATCGCCACCCTTGCCGTTATTGTTTTCATAAACGGTTGTATAGTTTGTTCCGTTTGTAGAAACCTGAACCTTATACTCTTTTGCATAAGAAGCTTCCCATGCAAGTGTTACTTTGTTGACTGTGTAATTCTGACCTAAGTCAATTACTGCTGACTCGTTATCATTAAACTGTGATGACCAACGAGTTGTCTTATTGTTATCTACTAATTTATCTCCACCTACAGAAGCATTTTCTGCTGATGTAACAGTTACATTCTTTCCTAACGCAATGTTTGTATCTTTTGATACATTAGTTCCATTCACAGTAATTGTGCTGGATGCCATTGCAGAAGTAATATACTGATCCTTCACAGCGATTGCCTTAACAGTTGCTGTGGAAGAAACTGCAAATGTGCTTCCATCATAAACAGGTGATGATGTATTTGGCATAGAACCATCGGTTGTGTAATGGATGGTTGCTCCCGGAGTTGATGATGATAATGTTACGTACTGTGTATCATCATAAGTTCCTGTTGGAACTGAGATTTCAGGTGTTTCTGCCTGCTGAATATTAAAGTTTCTATCCTTGTATACTTCAAAGCTAACTAAAGCTTTTGCACCAATGGTTGCTGTTCCTCTCTGATTTCCATTTACCTTGAAGTTTACAACCTTTGTTTCATTGGTTGGGTTCCAAACTGTTGCTGTATACTTGTTTGTATTCTTGTTATAGTAAACAGCAGCGGAGCAATCTCCTGTTGCTACGATATCTGTAGTCTTAACGCCTAATTCCTTCATGGCACTGATGAACCAATAAGTGTTGGCTGTATCAGTTCTCTGAACCTTTGTGTCATTTGCAAGGAACTTCTGCATTGCAAGTGTTGGATTTGTCTGTGAAAGGAATGGCCATGTGATATGCTGCCAACCGGTATCCTGATGTGGATATTCATTGACCATTTTATCAATTTCTGCCTGTGTCTTTCCTTCGTTCTGTGCTACCTGAATTGCTTTTGCAAGGGCAACATCTGTATCATTTTCCAAACCTGCATAAATTTCTGCAGCTCTGGTCTGATTCATACCGTAGTATGTTAAATATTCTGAAATTGGTAACCACTGGATTCCATATACGTAAAGTGGCTGTCCACCAAAGAATGTTCCGTAGAAGTTAATTCCACCGTATACCTGACCTACAACATCGTATGGCCATGCATCAATCCAGTTATCTTTATCATAGTCGAACCAGTACTGTTCTACTGCTTCCATTTCGTTTGTAAATCCAAAAACTCCGGCATCACGATAAGTATCGTTTTCTGTAAGAACGCCCCACAGGTACATACTTACCCAGCTGAATAAGGATTCACTGGCTGATTCCTGGTTATTTCCGGAATCATTGTCTGCATATCCACCTGCCCATGAATGTCCTTCGTACATATCATAAGCTCTGAATCTGCAATATTCACTATCATTGTCTGATGGGTTCGCATAGTCACGAATCATCAATTCAATCATTCCCTTGTAATCGTTGTAGAACTGTTCATCATAAGTTGCCAGAACAGTTGCTGCAAACATGAAGTAACCATATGTGAAGTGGTGGTCACAGATTGCTGCATTAGCACCGAATTCACTCTGCTCATAGAACAATGTTCCCCAGTTCTGGTTGTAAATGAAGTAGCTGATGTCATTCTGTCCATCATATGTGAACCAGTTTACAAGAATCTTCTTAATTCTCTTTAAGAATACATCTCTTAATTCTGTTTCTCCTAACTGATCAGCCATCAGTACGCCCATTCCTAATGGATGAAGGTTCTTTCCTTCCCAATAAGCATCGCCTGCTGGGTTTAAGTTCTTTGTTGCATCTTCCAACTGATTTAAGTAACCCATGACTGCTTCGCCATCAAATTCTGCATTTCTTGGAAGTGCAAATGTAGGAAGAAGTCCTGCAAAATCAGATACTGTTGTGAAAGAGTTCGCATTTACTGTCTTTAAGTCACCACGTACAGATGTGTATGTAGTGAATGCATTGTTATCATCATTAGAATTTTTCCACTGATGAGGTAACATGCACATGAATGTGTTATTATCAAATCCTGCTCTCTTTAATGTTGTCGTAACATTATAATTTGATGTAATCTTTGCATTGCCATCATTATAGTTATAAGTTACAGCTGTATTTGTTACGAAAGCATATCCATGACGATAGAATGTATCGATCTGGTTTTTGCTGTTCATGGTACCTACAGACATATATCCATTGTTTCCAGGGAAAGTAATTCTGATATTCTTTCCAATCTTCTTGAATTCTGTGTTCGCCGGTACTGTGAAACAATAATAGCTCTTCGCTGTCTTTGTTCGATTCTTATTATCACTATCTGTTACTTCGATTCCAATGTGATCTGCATGAACAGATGTAAGATTATTTGTTAAGATTTCATTTCCATTGCCATCAAAGATAGAAGAAATATTTGCTGAAACTAAAGTGATTGTCTGTGTATCACCATATTCTGTGAAGATGTATGGCGAACCTTTTACAAAAGTACTTGTCATTGCCACATGATTATCATCACAAAGCTGAGCTGATACTGCAAAATCACTATATCCGGATACTTTATCACAAGCGGTTGTTGTATCAAAGTTTTCCGGCTGAATGTAAAAGTCATTTTCTGTTTCAGAATTAACAGATACATTCACATCCGTTGGTCCCATATCAGGAAGCCATCCTTCTGTTGCTGTTAAAATTCCAAGGCCCTTTGTGGAATATCTTGCCTTAAATGGTAACATGCAAAGTGTATTTCCAAATTTATTGATTAACATAGACTGCCACCAGTCATTACTTGCAACAGGTGTATTGATGTTATCAGTCTTATAAATTGGTAATTTTGCTTTTTCATTGTACATAGAGTTTGCAAGATAGGTTCCCTTACCATCTGATACGACTCTAGACTGTGGAAGTTCCGGAATATTATGGGTAACGTGTGGGTCACCGTTCTTATATTCGTAAACCTTCATTTCATATATGCTAAATCCGCTACCACTTTCAACTCTTGTAAATCCATACATTCTTACATAACGGGCATTGGCATAAAGTTCAACATTTGCAACATGGAAGCCTGATCCTTTTGTTTCACGATACAATGTTGTCCAATCATTTCCGTTTGTAGAAACCTGAATATCATACATCTTTCCTGCATCAGACGCCCAATCAATGATAACTCGTCCAATGGTATAGTTTCTTCCCAAATCCACAGTCAACCACTGATTGTCTGCTTCTCCGGAAGTCCAGTATGTATTTTTATTTCCATCCACTGCGTTCTGCGCTAAAACGCTTGACTGGTCAATCACGCCATTGCTGTCATACATCCACCAAATATCTCTTAAGGAAGATGCAGAAACATTTTTTCCTTCAGCAATGTTTGTTCCATAATTAACCGGTGGCTTTGTAATTCCATTTAATCCGTATATTTCAAATTCATAAAGGGAATATCCATATGCTGGTAACTGCTTTTCTGTCATATATAATCTGACATATCTTGCACTGGTTGTTACGTTCCGTTCTTCATTTCCTCCGGTACAATTATTATTCGTATCTACTGTTGTCCAGTTTTCCTCATCATTGGATGTCTGGATTCGATACTTCTTCGCATATGCACCTTCCCAGTAAAGTTTAACCCCTGTAATCTGTGTTACTTTTCCTAAGTCCACATAAATCCATTCCTCTTGATTCCCCCACTCGCTTTCCCAACGAGTTCCCAGTGTTCCATCCGCTACATATGCCGGATCACTGTTTCCAACACTGGAACTGGCATAAACCGTTCTACCAGTCGAAACCACATAAGGTGTGTCATCCGCTTTTACAAGGAATGACTGTGCCGGCATTAATCCGACAACCATAGCAGTTGCTAAAAACGCGCTCAGCGTTTTCTTCGCGTTGGTAAATAACTTACCTTTTCTCATTTTCTTTCTCCTCCATTTTTATAACTGCTTTCTACTTTCTTCATTATCATCTGGTCAAAAAACGTAAAACACGTTTTGCATGCATTTTGACTTTTTTAATAATGAACTATCCGAACCGTTTTGCATCTCGGACAAAATGCAAGAACATAATAAGATTAGAGACAAAAAATGTTTTTTGCAAGATATGAACAATTTTGAAACGTTTTTTGTGTTTATTTTGTGCATTTTGTACAATCAAACTTCATTTCAAGGGGGTCATTGCCTCAAATTTAGTTTATTTTTTTGTATTTTGGGAATTCATATTTTCTTTGGAACGTTTTTATTGACATAAAAGTGTTTTTATTTGTTTTCTGTATTTTTTTAACTTCAACACTTTAACACAATATATTGGTGTTTTGTTTCCATTTTTTAGGACATTTCCCCCAAAATAAAAAAAGAGAACCCTTTCGAAAAAGAAATTTTCTCATCCATTATTTCTATCGTTCCTGGAAAAAAATCCTTTTTCGACGTGTTCTCTTTCTTACTTAATTCTTACAATCCGGAAGTAAAAATAGCTCTCACTCTGGAGACTTCCTGATCCGTCGCCTTTTCTGCCGGAATATAATAATTTTTCATTCTTGCAATCTCATAGAGCTCTTCCTGGGACATCTCACAATTATTGCGAAATGTCTTCAATGTCTGTTTTAACTGCTTATTGTCTGTCTGTGGAATCATCTCTCCGAATTTCCCCAACTCTGCATTAATTGATTCCAAAGAATCGGTTACCATATATTTTTCCTGCATAATAATCTCCTTCTACTAACCTAAAAATCTCATCAGTTCCTGTTTGTTATCCAACGCTGACTGTGCAGACTTATTGAAAAACTGCTGCAAATTCTTATCTGATGCTTTTTCCGCATATTCTGTCATCTTATCATGACTGGTTTCATAGCCGGTAATCAAATGTCTGATATTCTGCAATTCTAATTCTGTTAAATCTGTCATAACAACCTCCTATAATTATCTACAGAAACAGTATTACCGGATTTTTGAAAAATATACAAAAAAATAACAGGAAGGTACTATTCCTATGAACTGAAAAAGACGGCTCCAAAGAGCCGTCTAAAAATCCAATTACCACTTCAAATCAATGGTCCATCTGGCTGCATTTCCACATTCTACTAATGTACTCTGATCTGCCACGTCATCATAACAGAAACCATATGCTCTGCTACCAACGGCATGTCTGTGGAAGAATGCTGCATATTCATTATAAATTTCATCATTTGGATAGAACGTAGATGGTTTATACCACTTACTTGGATCCAATACAATACCTCTTGTGAAGGCTGCACAAAGCTGTGCCTCAATTGCCAATTCACATCGTTCACGATCAATTCTTTCCGGACTACCCACTGTAAGTGCTCTTGTTTCCGGACTTAAGTTATTAAAAGCTCCTCTTCCTTCCAGCACATCCTGTGTTGTCGGTTTATCAATAAAATATTTACCGTTGAAAATAATTCTATTGCCTTGTACTCTTCCTGTAAAATGACCTGCTTCAGAATCGATTACTAAATCATGAGAAGAATAGTAACTCCAGAAACGATTGATGTAATCATCATAATAATTTCCGTACTGCTTTCCTTCACCAAAAGTCAATTTGGCCGGACACATAATTCTTTCATCGGTAATCAAGGTCTGGAATGGTTCGGAAACTTCATTTCTGAATGCATTGAAAATTTCTGCTCTTGTTCCAACGTCACCAACGCAACGGTCATATCCGCCGTACTCGTCTGTTAATCTTGTTATCATTGGGAAACTAAAGAAATCTACACGGGTAGTATTTCCATGGAATGTAATTCCTCCATTAACTGCTTCTGTTGTGAATTCAATGTATTCAAATAATGTATGGTAGTTTGCATCATGATTATTATTAGTATCCGGACCTGCATAACCAAGATTTGGTTCCGTTCCATTAAACGTAATATAAACAGGTTCTCCATAGCTTAAGTACATTCTTCCGGATTCAATTGCAGGAAGCTGTACTGCCTTATTGTCCGCTAAAGTGTGGACAATCTTCTGAGCATAATCTCTATCTCCAATTTTACCATTGTTATCAGAAAGTTTTGCTTCAATCAAATTACCATTGGCATCAACATATGCAATTTTGTGATTTACAGGATTTCTTCCGATTACAATCCAATAAATCTGATCATCTCTGTACTGACCATTTGTTTTATTATTTAACTGAAGTACAATCTTTCCATTCTGTTTCTGAATGCTTTCGTCAATTACCGGCTTATCCTGTTCTGCAATTTCTGTTGGATCTTCCGGTGCTGTTCCATTCACATAAATTATCACATCTTTACGATTTGATTCCGTTTGATTTGCTGGGTTTACATGTGCAATGGAAACCGTATGATTTCCTTCTGTCTGAACCGGAATCGTCTGTACAGAAGCTGCAACCTTTGTTTTCTTTCTCACACCATCCACATAAACATTGAAACAGTTTGGTTCATCTGCTCCCCAAACCACACGGATTTTTCCCGGTTCCGGATTGGAAACATCAATTCCAAATGGTTCTCTGATAGATGAATCTGTTGTGAAATTCACAGTCGTCGTTGGCTGTGTCTGAGTTGGTTGCTGTGTTGGCTGCTGTGTTGGCTGCTGTGTTGGCTGCTGTGTTGGTGCCTGTGTAGGTGCCTGCGTTGGTTCTACGCCGCCATTTCCATTCGCATTATATACACGAAGGATTGCCTTCACTGAACCTGCATTGTTATACACAATAACGGTATTATCTTTTTCTGTGAAGTCATCGATATTAAGGAAAATTCCTGCTCCAACAACTTCCCCTGTAAATGCCTTTCCATTTACGCTTACATCTTTTATATCCGGATCTTTATAGGTTGTATAAATCGCTGTAATTGCGTTTGGCTTCTGAATATTGATAACAGATGCCTCACCCTGTGTAACAACTACTTTATAAGTATTGGATAATGCTCCACCCTGTGCTCCATCTCCAAGGAAAGGTGCATTGGCATAGATATCTGTACCACCGACCTGTGTTGTCGGCTGAGCCTGAGTCGTTGGCTGCTGAGTTGGAGCCTGCGTAGCTGCCTGTGTTGTCTGTTGTGCCTGTGTTGGATTGTCAGTACCGTTTGTTACGACAAAATCAATGGTATTGATTGGAGATACCGCAGATCCTTTGTATGCCTGAACTCCGATTTTGTATGTACCGTTCTTTGTAAATAACGCTGCATCTAAATCCACGAAACTAAGAGTTACATCTGTAACTTTCTGGTTATTTACATAAACATGATATCCTTCAACATTGTTACTTGTTGCCCATGCAAAGTGATATGGGAACGCTTCATTTCCTGCATAAGTAAATCCTACAACTGCATCCAATGTTGCAGTTTCTGCAGTAGTCTGTTCCTGTGTTGTGGCCTGAGCTTTAGTTGTAGCCTGGGCTGTTGTTACTTCTTTTGTTGTAGCCTGGGCTGTTGTTACTTCTTTTGTTGTAGCCTGGGCTGTTGTTACTTCTTTTGTTGTAGCCTGAGCTGTTGTTACTTCTTTTGTTGTCTGAACTGCTGCAACCTGATGTTCTATTGTTGCAATATCAGATACAAGATTTCCCTTGTAAGCCTGTACTCCGATTACGAATTTTCCGCCTGCGGCAAATATAGATGCATCTAAATTCACACATCCGTCTGTTACATCCGTAATCTTATTTCCATTCACAAAAATATGGTATCCTTCAACATCATTTGCCTTTGCCCATGCAAAATAATGTGGCAGATCCTTGTTTCCTGCATAAGATAATCCTTCCACGTTTCCTAATTTTTCGGAAGCTGCAGTCGTTATTTCTGTAGCCTTTGTTGTTGGCTGTGTGTTTGTTGTTGTCTGGTTCTGTGTAACTGGATTCACTGCAGATCCATTTCCATTTTTATTATAAATACGGATAACGGCCTTCTGACTTCCGTCAGGATTTTTCACGATTACTTCATTATCCGTTTTTGTCAAATCATTAATATTTATAAATAAACCTGCACCTTCTACTTTTCCTGTACTGGCAGTTCCATTGACAAGAACATCTCCAATCAATGCATCATTCATGATTACATGAACCGCTGTAATTCCCTGGAAATTCTGAATGTTATTCGGTGTAACATTTTCTCCGGAAATAACAACTGCCTTATAAACGTCAGTTAATGCACCGCCCTGAGCACCATCCCCTAAAAATGCAGCATTGGCATAAATGTCTTCCGCACCGGCCTGTGCCTGGGTTGTAGACTGTGCTGCTGTGGTACTCTGTGCTTTTGTCGTTGACTGTGCAGTTGTAGTCTGCTGTGCTGTGGTCTGCTGAGCCTTAGTCGTTGACTGTGCTGCAGTTGTCTGCTGTGCTGTTGTAGCCTGAGCCTTTGTAGTAGCCTGTGCACTTGTTATATTCTGTGTTTGTGTTACTTCTGTAGCTTTTGTGGTTGGTGTTGCTACAGGAGTTGCCTGTTTCTTTGTAGTCTGCGGAACAACCACTGTTTTTGCTTTTACAACTATTTTGCATTTCAGTTTCTTTGTTCCTACCTTTGCTGTTACGGTCGTCTTGCCTGCTTTTACTGCAGTAATCACACCTTTCTTTGAAACCTTGGCAATTTTCTTGTTCTTAGATTTCCATTTCACCTTAACACCCTTTGGTGCATTTTTCACTTTAACTTTCTTCTTGCTCCCTACTGTTAAAGTGATTTTCTTCTTTGAGAGTTTCATTTTTTTCGCTGCATTAACATTCGCCTGTGAAAACGGCATCATAGCCGTCACTAAAGCAAGCGTCAGCACTACAGCTAACCCTTTTTTCACTCGTCTCATAATAATCTCCTTTTCAATTTTCCCTTCAATTTCCCTGCGGCTCAAACCCGCAAGTTCGATTATAACATAAACAGCCGAATATCCCTATGTACAATCTACCGATTTTGTACCGATTATTTTAGCAATTACAACCAAAAAACTCCCTTTTTTGTAAACAATTTTTTAACAAATTGTATCACGCAAAAGAGAGTTTTCAGATACATAATGGCTTTTATTTATATTTTATTATTTATAATGCTTTAAACGCTTCGTCTAAATCTAAGATAATGTCGTCAATATTTTCTGTTCCGATAGAAAGACGAATTGTGTTTGGCTTAATGTTCTGCGCAAGCAATTCTTCTTCTGTTGCCTGGCTATGTGTTGTCGTAGCCGGATGAATTACTAAGGATTTTACATCAGCAACATTTGCAAGCAATGAGAATAACTGAAGGTTATCAATAAATTTATGTGCTTCTTCCTGTCCACCTTTAATTTCAAAAGTAAAGATACTTGCTCCACCATTTGGGAAATACTTCTCGTACAAAGCATGGTCCGGATGATCCGGAAGAGATGGATGGTTTACCTTTTCTACCAATGGATGATTGGAAAGATATTCTACAACCTTCTTAGCATTTTCGTTATGTCTCTCAAGTCTTAATGACAATGTTTCTGTTCCCTGTAATAAAAGGAATGCATTAAAAGGTGAGATGGCTGCTCCTGTATCGCGTAAAAGAATTGCTCTGATATATGTTACAAACGCTGCCGGTCCTGCTGCTTCTGTAAAACGAACACCATGATAGCTTGGGTTTGGTTCAGAAATTCCCGGGTACTTTCCGCTGGCTGCCCAATCAAATGAACCACCATCAACGATTACACCACCTAAAGATGTTCCATGACCACCGATAAACTTTGTAGCAGAATGAACTACGATATCAGCACCGTGTTCTAACGGACGGATGAAATATGGGGTTCCGAAAGTGTTATCTACGACTACCGGAAGTCCATGCTTATGTGCAATCTCTGCAATGGCATCAATGTTTGGAATATCACTATTTGGGTTTCCTAATGTCTCAAGGTAGATTGCCTTTGTGTTTTCCTGAATTGCTGCTTCAACTTCTTCTAAGTTATGTGCATCAACGAATGTTGTCTCAATTCCGTATGTCGGAAGTGTGTGTGCTAAAAGATTTGCAGAACCACCATAAATGGTCTTCTGTGCCACGATGTGTTCTCCTGCAGACGCCAATGCTTCAATCGTGTAAGTAATCGCTGCGGCACCGGATGCTACTGCAAGACCTGCAACACCACCTTCTAACTTTGCAATTCTGTCTTCAAAAACGCCCTGTGTGGAGTTCGTCAATCTTCCGTAAATATTTCCTGCATCTGTAAGACCAAATCTTGCTGCCGCGTGGGCAGAGTCTCTAAACACATAAGATGTGGTCTGATAAATCGGAACGGCTCTGGCATCCGTTGCCGGATCCGGCTGTTCCTGTCCTACGTGAATCTGTAATGTTTCAAATTTATAATTTCTTTCGCTCATTTTTAATTACTCCTTATATTTGTTTAGTTAAACAGCGCTGTAGAGTAGTATCTGTCTCCTGAATCAGGGAGTAAAGCCACAATGGTCTTTCCCTTATTTTCCGGTCTCTTTGCAAGCTGTGTTGCTGCATATAATGCTGCACCGGATGAGATTCCTACTAACACGCCTTCTTCTGCTGCTATTTTCTTTCCTGTTTCAAATGCATCTTCATTGGCTACAGGGATTACTTCATCATATACCTTTGTATTTAATACATCCGGTATAAATCCTGCACCAATCCCCTGAATTTTATGTGCTCCAGCCTTTCCTTCAGAAAGTACCGGGCTTGTTTCCGGCTCGACTGCCACAACCTGTACGTTCGGATTCTGTTCCTTCAGATACTCACCAACCCCTGTAATGGTTCCACCAGTACCAACACCAGCTACAAAAATATCTACTTTTCCGTCTGTATCCTTCCAGATTTCCGGTCCGGTTGTTGCTTTATGTGCCTTTGGATTTGCCGGGTTTACGAACTGACCTAAAATAATGGCACCAGGTGTCTGTTCCTTAATTTCTTCTGCCTTTGCGATGGCACCCTTCATTCCTTTGGTTCCGTCTGTAAGCACTAATTCAGCACCATAAGCCTTCATAATGTTTCTTCTTTCCACGGACATTGTTTCCGGAAGTGTAATGATTACACGATATCCCTTTGCTGCTGCAACAGATGCAATACCAATTCCTGTATTTCCGGAAGTCGGCTCAATGATTGTTCCACCTTCCTTTAATTCTCCCTTTGCTTCTGCTTCTTCAATCATTGCTAAAGCGATACGATCTTTTACAGAACCTGCCGGGTTAAAGTATTCTAACTTCACTAATATTTCAGCGTCTGTCACACCTTCCTTTGCAGAATAATTTGCAACCTTTACTAATGGTGTACCTCCAACTAATTCTGATGCATTATTTTTTATATTTGCCATTTCTAAATCTCCTTTTATATAAACATATGATTTGGACAACACATTCGTACGTCCCTACCCATCTTATCACTTTCTGTACAATTGCAACAGTACAATTTCATCATATGCATATTGTAGTACGTTTTAGTCCTCATCACATCAATCTCCTTCGTTTTATTTCCTATCTGTTTTGTAGGATATATGGATATTATCATTTAATTCCTACAATGTCAATAGGTTTTGTCAAAAAAGTTCAGCAATAAAAAAGTATGCCCCAAAAAAAGGCTGTTCGCAGACTTTTTTTTGGGGAATGCTTTTTTATTTGCGGAGCGCCACATAAATGAGTAAAACTCAGCTGCGAAGCAGATGAAAAGCGACGAAGTCGCTGTTTTACGAATTTGTGTGGCACTGAACTTTTTTAGTACAGTGCAAATGGCACTGAAATAATCCAGTGCCATTCATACTACTTTTCTATTCTCCAATTTCCAAAATGGTTCCGCCACCCAAAACGACATCACCATCATACAACACTACGGACTGTCCTTTGGTAATGGCACGTTGTGGCTCATCAAACACCACTTTCACCTCTCCATTTTCCAAAACTGTCACAGTCGCTTCTGCTAATGCCTGATGATAACGGGTTCTTCCCTGAACACGAATTGGTTCCATTGGTGCATTTCCGGAAATCCAGTTAAAATCACCGGCAATGAGTTCACTATGAAATAAATCCTTGTTTCTTCCTATCACAACTTCATTGGATTCCGGCTTAATTTCCAATACATAATTCTTTCCTTCCCTTTTTACCTGAACCCCTTTACGCTGTCCCACGGTATAACGGTAATATCCCTGATGTGTTCCAACAACCTTTCCATTAATATCCAGAAAATCTCCAGAACCAACCTTCTCGCCGGTGTATCCTTCGATAAATTTCTTATGATTTCCGTCCGGAATAAAACAGATGTCCTGACTGTCATGCTTGTGTGCATTTAGCAATCCAACGCTTTCTGCCTTCTCACGGATTTCGTCCTTGGTATATTCCCCTAATGGGAATTTTGTATGCGCTAACTGTTCCTGGGTCAGATGATACAAGACATAACTCTGATCCTTTGAATCATCGACACCTTTCATCAGTTCGTATTTCTGCGTTTCTTCATTAAAACGAATTCTGGCATAATGTCCTGTAACAATATAGTCACATTCCAGTTCCTTTGCACGACGATATAACTCTGCAAACTTCAAGTAACGATTACAATCAATGCAAGGATTCGGTGTTCTACCATTCATATAGCTTTCGACGAATTTTGCAATGACCTTTTCATTGAACTCCGCTTTAAAGTTAAACACATAATATGGAAAACCGACTTTTAGTGCCACACTTCTGGCATCTTCCACATCACTGAGGGAACAACAGGTCTTTTCATGTTCCATCTGAATATCTTCATTGTCATATAATTTCATGGTAACTCCGATTGGGTCGTAGCCTTGCTCTTTCATTAATACTGCAGCCACACTGCTGTCTACTCCACCGCTCATTGCAATTAACGCTTTACTCATAACTTCCTCCTAATATTCTTTCTCCCCCCATAATAGGAACGAGAGAAACACATACCTTATGTTTCTCTCGTTTCTCAAACTCTAACTTAATCACCTAAGCGAATCATTTCATCAATACACTTCTTCGCTGCCAGTCTGGTTTCTTCCTCTAATTCAATCTCTTCTCCCCCATTACCCTTACAACAATTCAACACGTCAACTAATGTGGTTAATTTCATGTTCGGGCAAATACATTCTTTTGACAAAGCATAAAACCGCTTATCCGGACATTCCATCTGTAAATGCGTCTTAATACTGTTTTCTGTTCCAATAATAAATTCCTTTGCATCACTCTGTTTTGCATAATTCATAATTCCTGTGGTAGAGCCAGCATAGTCCGCTTCCGCTGTTACTTCCGGTCTGCATTCCGGATGAACCAAAAGCAATGCATTCGGATGGTCTTTTTTTGCTTTTTCCACATCCTTTATGGTCATGGCACAGTGAGTCGGACATCCTGCACCTAAAATTTTAAATTCTTTGTCCGGAATCTGCTCGGAAACCCATTTTCCTAACTGTGGATCCGGAATAAATAAAATCTTGTCTTTTTCAATTTTTTTACAAATCGTCACAGCGGAAGATGATGTCACACAAACATCACAAACCGTCTTCAATTCGCTTGTGGTATTCACATATGCCACTACCGTATAGTCCGGCATCATTTCCTTCGCCTGAACCACCATTTCCTTATCCAACTGTTCAGCCATCGGACAACCTGCATCTGGATGAGATAGGATAACCTTCTTATCCGGGGAAAGAATCTTTACGGTCTCCGCCATAAAACGAACTCCACACATAATGACAATTTTATTTTCCACCTGCGAAGCTTTTACTGCCAATGCATAACTATCTCCGGTGAAATCTGCCACTTCCAGAATTTCTGGATTTTCATAGCAATGCGCCAAAATACATATATCTTTTTCTTTTTTTAACTGAATAATTTCTTCCTGAATATCTTTAATCATCTGAACTGCTTCCTTTCTTCGGCATTGTTCTTTTCCATAGAGTATAACATAAAAGCCTTAAAAGTGGGAATAAAAATAAGCCTTTTTTACCATTTACTTCTGATGTTTCAAAATAAGGCTTCGATCCGCTGAAATAACTGCATTAAACAATTCCTCTTTCGTAAACTCATCCCAAAATCTCGGGTTCTGATAAATTACCCAAACAGTCCTTGGCGACCGTTCCAAACTTTCCCTCAAATGTGCTACAAATTTTGAAATCCCAACTCTTGTCAGCGGATTATATAAATAAAAATAATTATATTCATCGTAATCGGTGTACTTGCAAACATCCCCTACAATCACTTCAAACCGCGAATCCTCCGGATATAGTGTTTTAAGATTATCCCTTGCAATTTTTGCTAACTCTTCTTTGATTTCAATTCCCGCAATCTTTCCAAACGGAAGACTTGCAAAATAATGCATTGCATACCCTTTTCCACAACCAATATCGATGAAACAATCATCGGGCGTAATTTGTAATCGTTTAACAATAACAGGCAAATCAAAAGACGCCTCATAAGAGCAGCCTTCAAAAGGTTCTAATTCCAATTTTTCTTTTGACAGATAGCCTCCAAAATCAACGCCATATGCCTTCCCCATTTTTTTGAGATGCTTCTGTTTTCTATATGCATTTCTATGTCTTTTTATTTTTCCCTTTAATCGATTCACTAATTTCATAATTCCTCTAAATGTACGAAAAGCACCCTAAGGTGCTTTTCGTCGTTATCTGATTCGTTCAATTAATCCTACTTTTTTCTGTACCTTACGTAAGGTCTTATTAGCAAAGTAAGCAGCCTTTTCATCATTTTCCTTAATCACACGATTAATATAATCTTTTTCCTTCTGAAGTTCATAGAACTTATCCTGTAATGGTTTCAGTCTGCTTACAACGGCTTCCCCCACTGCCAGTTTAAATTCACCGTATCCCTTACCGTCGAATTCTCTTTCTGTTTCTTCCACAGTTTTTCCGGTAATACAAGAATAAATATTGATTAAGTTCTGGATTCCCGGCTTATCATCAGAATATCTGATTTCCATATCGGAATCTGTCACTGCTCTTTTGAACTTTCTGATAATTGTATCCGGATCATCCATCAGTAAAATGCTGGCATTGACATTTTCATCAGACTTTGACATCTTCTTTGTCGGATCCTGAAGGCTCATGATTTTTGCTGTGGCCTTTCCAATATAAGGTTCTGGGACTGTAAATACATCCCCGTAAATTCCGTTAAAACGGTTCGCAATATCTCTGGTGATTTCCAGATGCTGCTTCTGGTCAGCTCCAACCGGTACCACATCAGCCTGATACAACAAAATGTCCGCTGCCATCAGAACAGGGTATGTAAACAATCCTGCATTGATGTTGTCTGAATGTTTTGCAGCCTTATCCTTAAACTGAGTCATACGATTTAACTCACCCATGTATGTGAAACAGTTTAAAATCCATGAAAGTTCTGCATGGGCAGAAACATGAGACTGGTAATAAATACAGTTCTTTTCCGGATCCAGTCCTGCTGCCACATACAATGTATACAAATCTTTTGCTCTCTTTCGGATGTCCTTTGGATCCTGTCTTACAGTCAATGAATGTAAATCCGCAATGGCATAAAAACATTCATATTCATCCGCCAACTTAATCCAGTTATCAAGAGCCCCCAAATAATTTCCTAATGTTAATGTTCCTGTACTCTGCATCGCGCTGTACAAAACTTTTTTGTCGCCTAACATATTGTTCCTCCGTCTTTTTGTCTTTATCCCTGTCCTTAAATGCAGGGAAGCACTTCTATGATTGTAGCAGAAAATCCCCTTAAAGAAAAGGCTATTTTTTTACTGCCCATCGCATTTTCGTGGACTTTGCTCTCGGATTTCTATGGCACTCCTTCGCCGATGGTCTGACAACATCTCTTGCCACCTCACTGTAAACATCTTCTCGTTTCAATGCCTTAAAGGATTTCTTTACCAAACGGTCTTCTCCTGAATGGAATGTCAACACGGCAACTCTTCCCCCTGTCTTCAAGGCTCCTGGCAATTTTTCCAACAAATCATAAAGCACTTCAAACTCATTATTCACGTCAATTCGTAACGCCTGGAACACTCTGGCACAGCTCTTCTTCGCCATTTCCTCCTGGTCTTTTTTTGACATTTTCGAGTATTCTTTACTTTTTCTTAAAGCCGATTCAATGGCATTCTTAAGATCCAGTGTGGTTTCTATTTTCTTTCCACCTTTATTTCTGGACACAAGTTCCTTTGCGATTTCATAAGCATATGGCTCATCAGAATTTTCAATCAGCATTCCTTCCAGTTCATCCACACTGACTTCCTTCAATCGTTGTGCTGCCGAAATTCCAGTCTCCGGATTCAAACGTAAATCCAACGGTCCGTCATACTTATAAGTAAATCCTCTTTCCGGATTGTCAATCTGCATAGACGACACCCCAAGATCCGCCAAAATAAAATCGAACGGTCCATACTGTTCTGCCACCTTATCAATGTTCTGAAAATTAGTATTGATTGGGGTAAACACCTCCGGTCCGAATCCTCTGTCCGCCAATCGTTTTTCCGTCTTCTTTATTTCGATAGGATCCACATCCAGTCCGTAAACATGACCATTCCCCTCTAATTTTTTCAACATTTCCGTAGTATGTCCACCATATCCCAGGGTAACATCCAGTCCTACCTGTCCCGGCTTGATATCTAAGAATTCCAGAATCTCGTCCACCATAATGGGAAGATGCATTCCCGCCGGAGTGCTTCCTTTTGAAATCACTTTCTCAATGGTATCCTGATACTTTTCCGGATTATGTTCCTTATATTTTTCTGCGTAAGTTCTTGGATGGGTTCCACTATAACGTACGCGTCGTTTATGCTTTTTTTCTTCCATTTTCTCTTCCTTTTCCTTATAAATGCAGTTTTGTTGCAAACTTGCTCTCTTATGTGCACCCCACAGGACAAAACACGCTTCTAGGGTGCAGTTTCATCGCAAACTTGCTCTCTTATGTGCAC
>CACXEU010000018.1 GCA_902766735.1 uncultured Lachnospiraceae bacterium | reverse complement strand
TTTTTTTTTTATTATCGCTAGAAATTCTTTTCCAACCAGGCGATTCATCTTTTCGAAAACAATTTCCTGTTGCAACTCCATAATTTCATTTCTACGTCTGACTTTAATCTCCTCTTCAATCTGGTCATCCATGGTTGCCGCCGGAGTATTTTCCTCGGGAGAGTATGTAAACACACCCAAACGATCAAATTCCATTTCGTCAATGAAATCCAAAACATTCTGATGCTGCTCCTCTGTTTCTCCTGGGAATCCGGTAATGAATGTAGTCCGAAGAATAATATCAGGAATTTTCTTTCGAAGTTTTCCGATAATTTCCCTTAACTGACCGCTGGAAGTCTGTCTTCCCATTCTTCTTAAGATAAGGTCATCTCCATGCTGAATCGGAATATCAAGATAATGGCAAACCTTTGGTTCCTCTGCCATGGTATCAATCAACTCATCGTAAATTTCTTCCGGATAACAATACAAAATACGAATCCAGTCAATTTCAGGAATCTTTGCCAGTTCTTTCAACAATTTATGTAAGGACTTCTCGCCATATAAATCTTTTCCATACATGGATGTTTCCTGAGCAACCAATACCAATTCCTTTACTCCCTGATTGGCCAGTTCCTTTGCTTCCGCAAGAAGTTTTTCCATAGGAACACTTCGGTAATTACCACGAACCTTCGGAATGATACAATAACTACAATGCTTATCGCATCCCTCAGCAATTTTCAAATAGGCGAAACTACTGATTCCGGACATTCTTCGTGGTGCATCTGCTCCGGCAAGAAAATCAATATTTTCTAATGTGTTTATATGATGCTTTTCCTTTAAGAACTCCTCTATGGATTCTACCACCTTATCAATGGCAGTGGTCCCAATGCAGATGTCAATTTCCGGAATTTCTTCCTCAATCTCGTCAATATACCTTTGCGCAAGACAACCTGCAAGAACTAATGCCTTACAGGTACCTTTTTCCTTGTACTTCGCCATTTCAAAAATGGTCTCAATACTTTCTTCTTTTGCATCATTAATAAAACAACAGCTATTAATAATGATAATATCTGCTTCTGTTTCATCATTGGTAAATTCATAACCGGCTTTTAACAATAAACCGGTCATATGCTCGGAGTCCACTAAATTTTTGTCGCATCCTAAAGAAACAAATAATATTTTCATGGATTAAACCTATTCTTCCTCGTCACCTACAATGGTAATTTTTGAGTTATATAATTCATCGATTGCGATAGATAATGGTTTTCTTCCTTCCACATCTTCAATCAACGCATCTTCTCCGGCGATTAACTGTCTGGCTCTCTTTGATGTAGCCATAACGATAGAGTATCGACTCTGTACTACCGGCTGTTCACCGTCTTCAACCTCACTATTTACTACTTTCATTAAATCTGAATATGATGGATGTAACATGCCTTATTCTCCTTTCTCAAACTTCTTTATGTCTGTTACAATTTCTTCAATCTGCTCTTCTGTAGCCAGAAGTGGCTGATCATTTTCAATAATTTTATCAATATTGACCATGCAGTTTTCCACGAGGTCATTAATCACAAAGTAATCATAATTCTTTAAAAATTTTGTTTCTTCCACAGCTCTCAGCAATCGCTTCTGAATCACTTCCGGTGCTTCGGAATTTCTACCAATCAAACGTCTTTTCAGTTCCTCTGCAGAAGGTGGTAAAATAAATACCAGCACAGCTTCCGGAACCAGTTTCTTTACAATTTCGGCACCCTGACATTCAATTTCTAAAATCACATGGTTTCCCTTTTCCAGGTTTTCTTCCACATATGATTTTGGAGTTCCATAATAGTTGCCAACAAATTCTGCGTACTCCAGTAACTCCTTATCTACAATCATCTGCTCAAACTGTTCCTTCGTCACAAAGAAATAATGTTCACCATGAACCTCTCCTTCTCTGGGATTTCTTGTGGTCGCTGAAACAGAAAGTTTGTATTTCTCAAACTGTTCCACCAACATTTTTACCGTTGTTCCTTTTCCAACACCGGAAAAACCTGATATCACTAAAAGTTTTCCTCTTTCCATAAAAACCTCCTGAAAATACTATTCAATATTCTGAATCTGTTCCCTTACCTTTTCAATGGCTGTCTTGATTTCAATCGCCACTTCCGCGATTTCATCATTGGTTGTTTTCGATAGGGTCGTATTTGCTTCACGGTTCATTTCCTGGGCAATGAAGTCCAGTCTTCTACCAATGACTCCACCCTTTTCCAAGGCATCCTTCATTCCACTGATATGACTGTACAGACGAACAATTTCCTCATCCACACAAACCTTATCAGCAAATAGGACAACTTCCTGAGCAATCCGATTTTCATCAATCAGATTGTCTTCTAACAATGTATGTACTTTTTCAAGAATTTTTTCACGGTACTCTTCCACGATTTCCGGAGATTTCTGTTCCACAAACTTCACGTTCTGAAGCATCTCTTCTAATTTAGCAACTAAATCTGTCTTTAAGCGTTCCCCTTCTTCAATTCTGGAAGCGACCAATTTTTCAGCAGCACCGCGAATAGTTTCCAGTGTCATTTCCTCAATCACAGTCTCGTCATCTGCTTCAGCCTCAATGGTAATGACGTCCTGACTCTTCATGATATGGCTGACCTTGATATCATTTTCCACCCCAAGTTCTTCACTGATTTTCTGGTATGCATCAAAATACTCTTTTGCCAGAGCACTGTTATAACGAATGCATTCACTACCTTCACCCAAATTTTCATAGGTGATAAATACATCCACTTTTCCTCTTTCAATGTATTTCTTGATTTCATTTCTTATTTTACTTTCCAGAAAATTTAGTTTTTTAGGAAGTTTTATTCCCAGCTCTAAATATCTATGATTCACAGACTTCATTTCCACAGTGACTTTTCTGTCACCCACTGCAGTTTCAAATCTGCCAAATCCAGTCATACTTTTTATCATCTGTTTCACCTTATTTTTAATCTTTCGGTTTCTTATGATTATGAGATTGCGCATTAATCCATAATCTTAAACATTTTATACTATTGTATCTTTATCGTCAAGGTTTCGATTGAAAAAAACGTCTGTATTGTTTTTATGTTTTTATATGTTTTCTAACATAACTAATATTTGACCATATTATTTAATACCTTATCAATGGTGTTTTTACTTTTACCAAATCATTAGCTGTAAACAGATAAGCATCTCCCGGCTTTAGCTTTTTCCTGAATTTTCGTTGCATTGGTCCAGTCACATCTATAACATTACATTCTTCCAGATTGCCAAAGTATAATACATTTTTATTATCCTTAACAATCTTATACATTTCCGGAGCACCATAGGAAGCTATCCTTTCATTAAGTAGACCCGAAACAATAACGAACACATGAAACATTTTATTCTTGACTCATATTTCCCTCTTACTAGTAATATTCTTTTTTTCTTTATTCCAAAGAACCATCTATATTTCTTACCGTTATCTCAGTGTTTGGTAACAATTCCTTTAGTTCAGCAACTTTATCTTTATCTTTCACTGCATCTGTATATGCAATTTCTAACGTATCAAGCTGGCTTATCTTTCCTATATTCTTTGCATTTTTGAAGGAATCACCGAAAAGATAGAGTTCCTTCAATGTTTTTTGTGTTGATAGTTGTTCAATCAATTTCTCCGCTTCTTTCTCACTGAACTGTGCATCTATAATCATAAGTTTTGATAAATGGTTGAATTTCTTTATTGATTCCAAATCCAATTTATAAAAACTAACAAGCCACAATTCTGAGATTTGTTTTTCATAAGGTGTCAAATAACTCAAGTCATCATATAGACCTTCTTCCAAAAAATGATATCCCAATTTAATCGTATGAATCGAAGGAGTAGCGCTTATTATCTCTTTCAATTCCCGCTTTGATTCGCGAACTCTTTCATCGCTGTTTTTAAAGTACTCTTTGTTATCCCCTTTGTACCACTCATCAAGAGCTTTATCGTCTCTAGAGTTCGTTCTACTCTGGCTATGAATAGGATGAAAATCAGACTCTACCGGAAGAATACCTATCGCAAGCATTTCTAAAGTCTCACACTTTTTCAAATCTTTCAATGTTTTTACTTCTGAAATATATGGAATTGCAAATTTTTTAATCTTTTTATATTCCCCGTAAGTGTATTTTGACACATCTTTTTCTTCTGTCATAATTAAATATGCTATAGTTCCTTTATCTTTAATGTCTGCAGGCAGATATTTGTATCTAAAGAGACTAAGTAAAATGCAAAAACATATTATTATCGGCAATAAGATTATTATTCTTTTTTTATTCACTGTCCAGCCCTCCCGGATATCTTTTTATAAATGCAAGATATTTTTTTAGTACCCCTTTTGGATTCTTGTTAAAATCTTCTAATTCAATATGTCCTTTTTTCTTTAACACTTTATCATTTGCCACCATCTTGTTATATTTTTTTATGCTTTGTACTGTTTTTGTTCCCTTATAAACATACATATCAAAACTCTTTTTTCCTTTTCTTCTGTTCCAGTTGATATTCAAGTAAAGGTCAAATTCATTAAACATTGATGCTATTTTTATATAATCAATATCATTGCTTTCAATTTATATCCTTCTGTTTATTCACCTTTCCAAGTGTCCCATTTTTTCATTCATTTGTCAAATTTATTAGTTTATATTTTTCCTAGTTTCCATCAAAAAAACGTCATATTTTCTTCTATAAAATGGTTCTTTATTGACTTCCCTTTGAATAAATAATAAAATTTTACAAGAAAAAACATTGCGAGGTTATATTATGGCATTTGACGGAATTACAGTCGCTGCATTAGTCAGCGAATTTAACGATAAATTAAATGAAGGACGAATCTATAAAATTGCACAAACAGAACATGATGAGTTAACGATCACCTTTAAGGCAAACAAATCTCAATACAAGATGTTAATTAGTGCCAATGCCAGTCTTCCACTGATTTATTTTACGGAAAAAACCAAGCCGTCTCCAATGACAGCTCCGAATTTTTGCATGTTGCTTCGAAAGCATATTGGAAGTGGGCGAATTGTCAGTATTACCCAGCCTGGGCTGGAACGAATCATTGATTTCGAAATCCAGCATTTAAATGAGTTGGGTGATGTAAAAATGAAACATCTCATCGTGGAGCTAATGGGAAAACACAGCAATATCATTTTTGTGGATGAGGATGGAACCATTATTGACAGTATTAAACACGTCAATTCCTTAATGAGTTCCGTGCGGCAAGTTCTTCCGGGAAGAAAATATTTTATTCCGGATACGACTGGAAAGCTGAACCCTTTAGAAGTGAATCAGGACACTTTCCTTTCCACTGTTTTTTCTAAGGCACTTCCGCTATCTAAGGCAATCTATACATCCTTTACCGGAATCAGTCCTACCATTGCAGAAAATCTCTGTTTTGAAAACAAACTGGATTCCACCCAGGGCGCCAACACCTTTGCCCCGGGAGACCAGAATCTGATTTGGATGAGTTTCTATCAGCTCAAGAATAAAATTCTTAACCGGGAATTTACTCCTATTATTTATGAAAAAGGGGACAAACCGGAAGAGTTTTGTGCATTGCCTTTAAAAACACATTCGGATTGCACGGAAGTACCATTTGAAAGTATCAGTACTTTATTGGAGACTTATTATGCAAAGAAAGACCTTTACACTAGGATGCGTCAGAAATCCGTGGATTTAAGAAAGGTCGTTACCAATGCCATTGAACGTGAATCAAAAAAGTTATCCATACAGGAAAAGCAAATGAAGGATACGGAAAAGAAAGATAAATTCAAGGTCTATGGCGAGGTTTTATCTGCTTTTGGCTATTCCATTGAACCGGGAAGCAAGTTTTATGAAGGAGAAGACTTTTATACAGGAGAATCGATTAAGATTCCTTTGGACCCTACTCTCTCCCCAATTGATAATGCAAAAAAATACTTTGATAAATATGCGAAACTAAAAAGAACCCAGGATGCTCTCAGTGATATCCTCATTGAGACGAAGCAATCCCTGGAATATCTGGAATCCACGCTGGTTTCCATTGATATCGCCACCACGGAAGATGATTTGAAGGCCATCAATGCCGAGTTATCCCAGACTGGATATATCAAGAAAAAATATCAGGGCAATAAAAAAGAAAAAATCAAGAGTAAGCCTCTCCACTACGTTTCCTCTGACGGATATGACATATATGTGGGAAAGAACAATCTTCAGAACGAAGAAATCACTTTTAAACTGGCAAATGGAAACGACTGGTGGTTCCATAGCAAAACCTTCCCCGGCTCTCATGTCATTGTGAAAGGCGATGGGTCTGAATTACCGGATTCCACGTTTGAGGAAGCTGCCAGACTGGCTGCCCACTATTCTAAGGGTGCAAATCAGGGACAGGTGGAAATCGACTATACAAAACGAAAGAATCTGAAGAAAGTAGCCGGAGCCATGCCTGGATTCGTTATCTATCACACCAATTATTCTATGAGTATTTCTCCGGACATTCAAGGAATTAAAGAATTATAGACTCATGATAAAATAGCGAGGTACGAAAAATGAAAAAAACCATTACACAACTATTATTTTCTTTGCTGATGTTTACTCTCAGCATTACATATTCGAATTCAGTAAACGTCTCCGGCGAACAGAAAAATCCTCTTTTAGAAGGAATTACTATAGAAGGCCCGGATTACATTTATGAATTTGAAAAGACAGCAGAATTTTATTTAAATAAAGATGGGTATCAGTCTTCCAACATCCCGTCGGTAAATGAATCAGAAGAGAAAAAATATGACAAACTGAAGTATCACTGGAGTTCATCAGACAAAGATGTAGCAAAATATGACTCTCTCTCATATGGCTACTTCTTAAGCGACGATCAGGCCGAAGCCTATTCCGTTCTAGAAAGACATAGTGTATTTCAAATCAAAAAAGGAACCACTACAATCAGTTGCACAATTTCCGACCAAAGCGGAAATTCCATAACCGTGTCCAAACAATTGACTGTATTGAAAGGAACCCCAATCAAAAAACTAAAAGTCGGAAAACATAATTATGGTAAATCCCAACGATATGCAAGCGAGGGAACAATCTATTCCAATACCAGGAAAACAGTTCCCTTAAAAATATCCTTAGCGAAAAATTGGCGTATTGATAAAATCACCGCATCCCATAATACCCGATCTTCCTATGATGAAAAAAACATCACGGGGAAACAAAAAATATCGCTAAAATCAAAAAATAATTATATTCTTTTTGTTGAATGCAGCAATTCTAAAACCGGACAAACATTCTCTTATACTGGTTATATTAAGCGGTATCGCACGCAGAAAATATTCACCGGAAACCTTCAAAAAGGTTCCAAATTTATCGTGGATTGTGTTCCCGGAGGATTGGCATCCAATAGAACTTTTGAGATAAAATACAAGAAGAATTCCAAATCCACTGACCAGTATTCGTTTAAAAATGCCAAAGATTTTGTCAAAAAACTGAAACGATATTACGGGTATACCGGGAAAAATATCAAACGGAAACATAAGACAATCTACATAAAAAAAAGTTTCGGAGATTCCTATTTCTGGCGTTTCCAGAACTAAAAAAAGTCGCCGATTGGCGACTTTTTTTATTCTACTCTCCGATAAGTTCTTTATACAATGTTTCGTATTTCTCAGCAGACACTTTCCACGAGAAATCTACGCTCATGGCTCTATCTACCATCTTATTCCAGTCTCTCTTCTTATCGTAGTAAACATGCTCAGCATATCGAACAGTTCCCATCATTTCATGGGCATTATAATTACAGAATGAAAATCCGGTTCCTTTATGTTCATATTCATTATATGGTTCCACAGTGTCTTTCAAACCACCGGTTTCACGAACAATTGGTAAGGTACCGTATCTTAAACTCATCAACTGACTCAATCCACAAGGCTCGAACAAGGATGGCATTAAGAATGCATCACAAGCTGCATAAATCTTATGGGATAACTTTTCAGAATAATAAATATTTGCAGAAACAGAATTTCCATATTTCCAGTCAAAGTGACGGAACATATTTTCATACTGCTCTTCGCCGGTTCCAAGGATTACAAACTGAACTGCATCCTGACACAATTCATCCATGACACAGGCAATTAAATCAAGTCCCTTCTGATCTGTCAGACGACTTACTAAGCCAATCATCATTCTCTTAGGATCAACTTCTAATCCCAGTTCCTTCTGCAGTGCCACTTTATTCTTAACTTTTTCCTTACGGAAATTTTCTTTTGAGAAATTCTTTTCGATATACGGGTCTGTAGCCGGATTATATTCATCATAATCAATACCGTTTACAATTCCGCTTAAGTCACCGGCTCTGGCTCTCATGAGTCCATCCAATCCTTCACCAAAGAACGGAGTCTTAATTTCTTCTGCGTAGGTAGCACTTACAGTTGTGACACGATCTGCATAAACGATTCCACCCTTTAAATAATTTCCATTATCATAATCTTTTAATTTATCATCTGTGAAATAATAATCAGAAAGACCAGCTAAATCCTTAATAGTATCCACATCCCATACGCCCTGGAATTTCAGGTTATGAATGGTCATAATGGATTTAATTCCCTGATAAAATTCTCCCCATCCGAAACTGTCTTTCAAATATACAGGAATCAGTCCTGTCTGCCAGTCATGGCAATGAATAATGTCCGGTCTGAATCCAATAATCGGTAATGCAGATAATACTGCTCTAGAGAAGAAAGCAAATTTTTCCAAATCATATCTCATATCCGTATAAGGCTTCGGTCCGGAAAAATAATATTCATTATCAATGAAATAAAATTTTACCCCTTCATATTCCATTTCCATGATTCCAACATACTGTCTTCTCCAGCATAAGTCCATATAGAAATGATTTACGTAGGTCATCTGATTTTTCCATTTTTCATCCATGCACATATACTTAGGTATGATGACTCTGACGTCATATTCATCCTTATTAAAACACTTTGGAAGAGAACCAACTACGTCTGCCAATCCTCCGGTCTTAATAAACGGTACACACTCTGATGCTGCAAATAAAATCTTCTTCATATAGCTTCCTCCCTAGTATGTTTTGTCTTATGTATATCATACTAAAAATTTCCTGTTCTGGATAGTAAAAATTTCACTTTTTACGACCTGCATTTATATTCCAAACGAATCTTGTCAGAAATCAATGCAATAAATTCCGAGTTGGTCGGTTTTCCCTTTTCCACATTAATTGTATAGCCGAACAAATCATCAATAGTTTCTATTTTCCCACGATTCCAAGCCACTTCAATTGCGTGACGAATGGCACGTTCCACTCTGCTCGGTGTGGTCTGAAATTTCTTTGCAATTCCCGGATAAAGAATCTTCGTAATGGAGTTTAGCATCTCATTATCATTGACACACATAATGATTGCCTCCCGAAGATACTGATATCCTTTAATATGAGCCGGTACCCCCACATCGTGAATGATGCTTGTTACATCACTTTCAATGTTCCGATTCATAAATTGTTTTCTGTCTTCACTTGCTCCAACAATTTTCTTATTTTCAGGAATATTTCGTTTATAATTTCTGGAGCTTTTGATTCGGTCAGAAATCATTTCCATCTCAAATGGTTTTAGCAAATAATAGCCTGCACCATTTCCAAAAGCATCCTGAATTACTTTTTCATTGCTGATGGCCGAGGTCACAATAAAGAACGGAAGTTTAATCATGGTTCCGTCATTCTGAACCTTGTCCATTAAAGACAAGCCATCCATTTTCGGCATAATCAGGTCAAGTACTACCACATCCGGACTGGTCTTTTTTATCAGTTCGTAAGCATCTTCACCATTCTTTGCCTTCCCTATGATGTTTATTTCATCATCATTTTCTAATGTATTACAAATTGTCTCCAATATTTTCTCATTATCGTCAACAACCGCCACATTAATTTTGTTCATTTTTCCTCCTCAATATCAAATTACAGTACTGTTTGAATTAATTTGACAAAGTTGATTATAATTTGTAATTCAATGAGATTCAACTTAAAAAAATCGCATAAAACACCATAATTCGACATTTGGTTTACAGAACATTAATCAACGTAAACGATTAATTTGTCTTTATCGGATAACTGAATTTCATATCCATCACGAAGTTCATAATACACCTTCGGTTTCAGTTCTTTTCCATTTAATTTTGTTCCATTGGTTGAACCATAATCTGCCACTTTATATCTGCCATCTTTATAGGAAATAATTGCATGCACCTTTGAAATATAGGTTTCAGGAATGGTAATATCTGTTCCTGCTCTTCCGATGGTAAATGGTGACTTTGCAACATTATAGCGCTGATTATTGTATACAATCATTGCTCTTAAATTATCTCCACCAAAAGCACTTGGAGTCGGCTTTACATAACTCTTCGTCGTAGTGGATGGCGAAGTTCTCTTTTTTCTCAATTCCATGTTAGAATCGGTAAATGGATTAATTACGATTCCGTGTAACTCCTCAGATTCGTTCATAAATGCATAAGCAGATGACGCTGACATTCGTATCAATGAGAATTTTCCCATATAATCAATCGGAATCTGTTCATACGTTGTAAATACCGGTAATAATCTTGTACTGTATCCGTCTTTCACTACATCTGGCTTCAGAGTAACTTCTTCAATATATTCATCATACACCTGATTATCGCCTAAATTCGCACGACAAGGAACAATGATTTCAGCCTCTTGAAATAACTCCACGATTTCCCTTTTTTTGATTTTTTTCTCAGGTTTCTTATTATACTTTCTGATTAGTTCCTCAATTTCCTTTACAAGCTCTGAATTATTCGCAGCCATGTTTCCCCTCCTAAAAAGTGTCAAATTTGTCATCATATAAAATAACCCAATCTATTATACAACATTTTTAGACATTTTTCTATTTAATGGGAAATTTTGTCAATTAAAATTCCGTATCCATAATCCGGATGGTTTACCATGACATGAGTTACTATTCCAATCAACCGGTTATTTTGAAGAATGGGACAGCCGCTCATCCCTTGGACAATTCCATTGGTTTTCTTTAAAAGCTTCTTGTCAGTAATCTTTATAATCATGTTTTTTTCTTTTCTTTTTAAATCCACATGAATAATTTCAATAGCATAATAAGAAACCTTTCCCTGTAAAGTTAATTTAATTTTTGCCTCGCCGCATTGAACTTTCTCTCCATATGCGATTTTCACTTTTTCCTCCTTAAGTGCCTGAGCATCTTGAGGGTTTAAAGTTCCCCAGATGCCATTAGTGGTATTATGGGATATTGTGCCTATTTTCTCGGACTCATCATAATCTATGGATCCACACAGTCCTCCTGGATTTCCTGCTTCTCCTTTTTTGACTCCCCAGATATTTGCATGATATATAACACCTTCATCCGATGACAATAACTTTCCGGTATCCACATCACATATTCCATGACCTAAAGAAAAAAATTCATTTTCTTCTGTCACAAAACTAATGGTCCCGATACTTTGCATGTCATCCCGAATCCATAGTCCCAACTGATATTCTCCGGCTTTATTTTTCACCGGTGTCAATGGAACCTTTTTTCGCGTCTTCTTCGATTCCACCGACAAGATGATTTTTTTGTTCCTGTTACTTTTTATGAGATATTGTAACTGTGCCTTGTTTCCTACAATTATGTCATTAAATTTTGTGATGTAATCCCCTGCATTTATTTTCCCCTTTGCCGGATTCATTAGTTCTCCCTGTTGATTTTCCACTGTCACGGTGTCAATTACCATAACCCCTTTTGTCTTCAGATAGATCCCTGCCGGAAGCCCTATGGGATACACCATTTCTTCCCGAATCCCACTATTTACTGCAATGCTGCCTGCAGTATGATCTTTTTTATATAAAATTGCTGAAACCAATCCAATCAAAAATAGTCCTAAACCCAAATAGAGACAGACTTTGTTTTTTCTTTTCATATAGTACCTCCGCATATTTATTTTCAAAAAAATAAAAGAGAGAAGATTTCTCTTCCCTCTTAATATGCGTGGTATCATTCAATTAAATCAGACTACTTTTTGTTCGTTCTGCCATTTCCTTCATCTCCGTCGCCTGTTTCAAAGATGCTTCTGTCACTTCGTTTCCGCCATTAATTCGGACAATTTCAGCGATGGACTGCTGACGATTCAATTGTTTAATTTTAGTAACAGTTCTATCATTCTCCAGTTTTTTTTCAATCAGATAATGATGATCTGCCATGGCAGCAATCTGTGAAAGATGTGAAATACAAATCACCTGATGCTTTCCACTGATTCCAGCCATTTTTTCTGCCACCTTCTGTGCTGTCTTACCACTGATTCCCGTATCAATTTCATCAAAAATCAGCGTATCCACGTCCTCTGTGGATGCCAGAATTGATTTCATTGCAAGCATGATTCTGGACAACTCACCACCGGATGCAACTTTCGCCAATGGCTTTAAAGGTTCACCCGGATTAGTTGAGATTAAAAATTCCACAAAATCATATCCGTTTTCTGAGATTTCTTCCTTTCGCGTGATGGAAATCTCAAACTGAACCGAGATAAAATTCAGATCATTCAATGATTGAATTACTTTCTCGGCGAGGACCGTTGCTTCCTGTTTTCGGATATCAGAGATTTTTTTACAAAGTGCATCCATATTTCGATAAGTTTCATCAATCTGGGTTTTTACTGCCTCTATTTCAAAATCCAGATTTTTTAAACCATCGATTTCCTTCTGTTTTTCCTCTGCATAACTTAGAATTTCAGTGATGGATTGACCATATTTTATTTTTAAGTGATTGATTAAATCTAGACGTTCGGAAATCTCTGCCGCATACTGTGGATCAAATTCCATGTTTCGATGATAATCCTGAATTTCTGCAGAAAGATTTCTGCATAATTCATCTAATTCAAACAGCATTTTTTGCAATTCCGGTATTTTTTCATCCATATCAGCCACTGCGGTAATGCTTCTAATCCCACGGCCGATACACTCTCCGGCACCACTTGGAGAATCATAACCGATTTCCTGATAGGTTTCCCCTAATGCCTGCAGAATATTCTGACTATTGGACATTCTTTTAAATTCTTTCTCTAAAGTAATGTCTTCGCCTTCTTGTAATTCTGCTTTTAAGATTTCATTCACTTCATATTCTAAAAATTCCAAATCCCTGGCACGTTTTCCCTCATCCAAATCCATGGATTCAAGACGTTTCTTAAGTTCCAGATATTTTCGGTATTCAATCTTAAGTTTCTCTGTATAGGGCTCAATTTTTTCTTTTGCAAACTGGTCCAGAATTTCCAAATGTTTTTTCGGATAAAGCAATGACTGATGTTCGTGTTGACCATAAATATCCACCAGTAAAGCCATCGCTTTTTTTAGGGTATTTAAATTTACCGTCTCTCCATTGATTTTAGAAACACTGCGGCCTTCGGATATTTTTCGGGTGACAGTCACGGTATGATCATCTTCCATATAAATATCCATCTTCTTTAATTTCTCAGCTTCCCGCTCCATAACAGAAAAGGAAAGTTCCACCAAAGAATAATCGGTTCCCTGCCGAATCATTTCTTTGTCAGCCTTTTGTCCCAAGGCCACATTCACAGATCCTAAAATCAGAGATTTTCCTGCACCGGTTTCCCCGGTAAACACAATCAGACCTTTGTCGAAGTCCACGTCCACTTCTTCAATTAAAGCTAAATTTTTTACGTGTAGGTTTTGTAACATAGTTCCTCCTTCTTGTGTTTCTCTCCAGATATTACTGACTTTCACTCAATTGATTCAGCCGATTTTTTATCTGCTCAATCTGTTCCGTTTCCTTAACAACGCACATGATAGTATCATCCCCTGCAATACTTCCTAAAATACCATCAATCTTCAACGAGTCCACGGCAGCAGCAACTGCCATGGCTAATCCGGAACCGGTTTTTATTACAAGAATGTTTCCGGCAGAATCCACAGAAATGATTCCATCTGCCAAAACTCTCATATACTTATTTACTGCATTTGGTGACTCTACATTGGATGCTGCATATTTCTGCTTTCCATTAGATGCAGGAACTTTAATGAGCTGTAACTGCTTCATATCCCTTGAAATAGTCGCCTGGGTCACTTCAAACCCTTTTTCCTTCAATTTTTTTACCAACTCATCCTGAGTATCAATTTCATATTGATTGATAATTTCCAGAATGGCTTTTTGTCTTCCTGATTTCATACTAGTCTCCTATTTTATCCTTGATTGCCTGAAGGAAACTGCTATCATCCAGCTTGGCAATCTTTGTTTCTTCTTTGGCTTTGCGAACGCGAATTACATCTCCCGATATAATATCAAAAATACTATCGCCATCAAAACAGACATTTCGACGCTCAATTTTCAGATGTTTTGGCGGACCCACATAAATTTCAAGAACGTCTTTCTGCGAAAAAATAATGCTCATATTTCCAATGGTATGAGGACAAATCGGCGTCATGATGATCATCTTTGAATCCGGTCGTGCTACCGGTCCACCAGCCGAAAGATTATAAGCTGTAGAACCAGTTGGTGTGGCAAGAATCATGCCATCTGCAGTGTAGTTTCCTAAAAGCTGATTGTTTACAAAAACTTCCAAGTTGGTAACTGCGAAATCACCACCACGGTGAATTACAATTTCGTTCAGTACATTGCCGGAATACACCGTTTTTCCATCTCGAATCACTTCACCTTCCAGCATCATTCGTGATTCCATCTGAAAATCATCTTCAAACAATCGGTCTATTGCTTCCTCAATCTGATTTTGATTGACTTCCGCCAAAAAACCTAACGTTCCTTTGTTCACTCCCACAAACACAACATCTTTGGACTTCAAATCCTTGGCTGCATGTAACAGAGTGCCATCCCCTCCAATGGTAATGACACATTCCACTTCTTTTGGAATATCATTGTGATTGATAATTCTGTACTCACCTGTAGCGTCATCTACATTATTGAACAAATAGCATTTTCCACCTTTTTTTACAATTTCATCAGAAACCTGCTTCGCTAACTGTCCTTTTTCATCCTTATATCGGTTTGAAATAATCGCGTAATTTTTCATAGAAACACCAATCCTTTTCCTAATGATCCAAAGCCTCGTGGGAAGCCCGGACTACCATTTCAGAATCTATTTCCTTGCCATTCTGGCACTGTTCCATATCTTTTTGCAAATATAACAAATATTCTATATTTCCTTCTGGTCCCTTTACCGGAGAAAAATCTAAATCAAGTACCGTAAATCCGATGGATTTTGCAAATTCCACTACGGTATCAATAACCTGCATATGTATCTTCGGGTCACGCACCACTCCTTTTTTCCCAACATTCTCACGGCCGGCCTCAAACTGTGGTTTAATCAGACAAACCACCTGTCCATCCGGTGTAAGAAGTTCTCTGACCGGCATCAATACCTTTGTCAGGGAAATGAAGGAAACGTCAATGGATGCAAAATTGACCGGTTCTTCAATATCTTCCGGTGTTACGTAGCGAATGTTTGTGCGGTCCATACAAACTACTCTCTCATCTGTCACCAGTTTCCAGGCTAACTGACCATGACCCACATCCACAGAATATACTTTCGTTGCTCCATTCTGAAGCATACAATCTGTAAAACCGCCTGTGGACGCTCCCACGTCCATACAAACTTTATCATGTAGTTCCACGCCAAAGCATTCCATGGCCTTTTCCAATTTCAGGCCACCACGGCTTACATACTTTAATGTTTTTCCGCGTACTTCAATCTGTACTTTTTCATCAAAGAAAGTACCTGCTTTATCTTCTCGTTCATTGTCCACAAAAACAATCCCACTCATAATAATCGCCTTTGCTTTTTCTCTGGAAGGAGCGAGTCCTCTTTTCACTAATAATACATCTAATCGTTCTTTCATAGCATTCTTTCTTTCACTTTTTCATAAATTGTCTGTGCATCAATGCCTAGACGTTTTCTTAATTCCGGAACTGTACCATGTTCCACAAACTGATTATCAATAGCCAATACTTCCGTGTAGGCATTAAGCTTTTCTTCTTCAACAAAAGCCTGAACGGTCTGTCCGTATCCCCCCTGTTTCATTCCTTCTTCCACAACAAGAATGTAATCATGCTCTGTTGCCAATGTTCGAATCAGTTCCCGATCCATAGGAGCAAGGAATCTGGCATTTACAAAGGTCGGATTCAGTTGACTCTCTTTCAAAAGCTCCATTGCTTTCGCAACTTCTTCAACCATACCACCTACAGCAATGATCACTGCTTTCTTTCCGGATTGGATCAGTTCGCTTTTTCCATATTCATAATCCTCACAGGAATCTGCGACATAGGCTGTTCCACGCCCAAAACGAATCGCTAAGGGACCGTCCACAGAATCTGCAAAGTGCATTGCTTTTATTAAATCATTCATATCCTTTGGCGCAATGATTGTCATATTTGGTATCGCAGACAGGAAGGAAATGTCAAAGATTCCCTGATGGGTTTCTCCATCTTGTCCTACGAGTCCTGCACGGTCAATAATCAACCGAACCGGAAGATTCTGAATACACACATCATGTAAAATCTGATCATAAGCTCTCTGATAAAATGAGGAATATATGGATACATATGGCTTATATCCTTTTGACGCCAGGCCGGCAGCAAAAGTCACCGCATGTTCCTCAGCAATTCCCACATCAAAGAATCGATCCGGATATTTGTTTTGGAATTTAGTCAGTCCGGTTCCATCCGGCATTGCTGCAGTGATAGCAACAATTTTCTTGTCCTTTGCAGCCATTTTCACGAGAGTTTTCGAAAATACATCTGTATAACTTAACACCTTATCGGATGAAGGCTGTGCCCCAAAATTTAAATCAAAGCATCCTACTCCATGATAAAGAGAAGGATTTTCTTCAGCCGGCTTATAACCTTTTCCTTTAATGGTTTTTACATGAATCAGAATCGGATGATCAATTTTAAATGCCGCTTCAAAAATTTTAATCATTTCTTTCATATTATGTCCATCTACCGGACCAATATAAGTAATTCCCAAATCATCAAACCAATTGGAATCCACAAAGATTCCTTTCACATAATCCTTGGTATTTTTTACTTTTTTTACTAGACTATTTCCAACATGAGGAATTTTGCTTAAGGAATGTTCCACATCTTCTTTAAACTCATTATAGCGTTCGCCTACACGAAGCTTATTCAGATAATTTGACATTCCTCCCACATTTTCGGAAATAGACATATTGTTATCATTTAAAATAATCACAAAATTTTTATGGAGTTGCGAAACATTATTCAATGCTTCTAAGGCCATTCCACCAGTTAACGCACCGTCACCGATAACCGCTACAATCTTTTCATGTCCACCGGAAAGTTTTCTGGCTGTAGCCATTCCCAATGCAGCGGAAATGGATGTAGAACTATGTCCGGTGTCAAAAGAGTCACAATCACTCTCATGACGTTTCGGAAAACCACTCATACCATCTAATTTTCGCATGTTATCAAAATCTTTCCGGCGTCCGGTCAGCAACTTATGAGTGTACGCCTGATGTCCAACATCCCAGACAATCTGATCTCTCGGGAACTTAAGCACTGCATGCAATGCAATAGTCAGTTCCACAGCACCAAGATTCGATGCCAGATGCCCTCCGGTCTGGCTCACATGTTCCAGTAAAAACTCCCGGATTTCTTCTGCTAGTTTTTTATAATATTTTTTATTTATTCTTCTTATATCATTTGGCTTATTGATTTTTTCTAATATTTTTCCCATGGTAAAGCCTCTTTCTATTATTTTTCCCTGTGAATCAATGAAAGAATCAACGCCTTTAAGAATGTGATATCTGTCTGATTCTTTTCTCCGATTTTCTCAAGCAAAAATACAGCTTCGTCTGAATAATTCTGTACATACTCTTTGGATTTTTCCAGTCCTACCAATGTCACGAAAGTGGATTTGTGATTTTTTTCATCGCTGCCTACCGGCTTTCCAAGAACTTCTGTAGTACTGGTCACATCCAGAATATCATCCTGAATCTGAAATGCCATTCCAACATTTTCAGCAATCTTTTCCAAGTCATCTAAATCTTCCTGTGTCGCTCCTGCCAACATTCCGCCCCCAACCATGGAAGCTTCAATGAGTGCCGCAGTTTTCAATTTATGAATGAAACAAATCATGTCTAAGGACATTTCCTTGTCTTCATTCAAAACATCTACCGTCTGTCCACCAACCATTCCATAAATACCAGCTTTTTTTGCAATGTATGCCATGGCTTTTGCTGACTGTTCCACTGCTTCACTCTTTACCACTGCCTGACTCATGATTTCATATGCATAATTCAATAAAGCATCCCCGGCAAGAATTCCCATATCTTCGCCGTAAACTGCATGCGTGGTCTTTTTTCCTCTGCGGTATAAATCGTTATCCATAGCCGGTAAATCATCATGTACCAAGGAATATGTATGAATCATTTCCATAGCAGCCATAAACGGATATGCCGTCACTTCGTTTTTCGAGAATAAACGAAATGATTCTAATAATAACATCGGTCGCAATCTTTTTCCGCCGGCATTGATACTGTAATTCATTGCCTCAAGGATTAACTTCTGATGTCCTTCTTCTACCGGTTCAAACTCCAGCAAAATTTTTTCAATTTCTGTGATACGATTTGTCAGTTCATTCTTAAAATCATTCATTCGCATTTCCCTCTTCAATGATTGTCATTTCTTTTTCTATTTTTTCAATCTGGTCATTGCAATCCTTTACCAGTTCCAGTCCTTTTTTATAATATTCGAAGGACTGCCCCAAAGTAATTTCCTCTGATTGCATTTCCGAAATAATCTGATTAATTTCTTCAAAATTTTCTTCAATAGTTCTATTCTTCTCTGCCATATTCTTCTCCTTCAACTTCCAAAACCTTTGCTGTAATCTTTCCATCCCTAAGAATCATATTCACTTCCGATTCCGGTTGCACCTGTCCCACGGATGCCAATGGTTTTCCCTTTCCATCTTCCACATAGGCAAAGCCTTTTGAAATTTTTTCCAATGGGGATAATCCTTTTAGTTTTTCCGCTAACAATGCCAATTCCTGTTTTCTTTTCAGAAAAACCATCCCATGTAATTCCCGAAGGCGTCCTTCCATTTCAGGAGTCTGACCTTTCATGGAATCAAGCCGTTCATGAAACCCACGTTCCAACTGTTCCTGTAAATCCACAAGATACTGCTTTTTTGTAAGAAGCTGATGTTGCGGACTAAAACGTCCCAACTGATTCTCTAAACTTTCTGTTTTTCTCTTCGCCAATTCCAGTCGGCTTCTAAGCTGCTGATATAGCATTTGCTTTCTATGAAGACAATCTTCCATAAATTTTCTATATTCAAAATTCGCCAGTTCCGCAGCTGCAGATGGAGTGGCGGCCCTTTGATCCGCAACGAAATCAGCAATGGTCACATCCGTCTCATGTCCCACAGCAGAAATAACCGGGGTGTTACAATTAAAAATCGCCTTTGCCACAATTTCCTCATTAAAGGCCCATAAATCTTCAATGGAACCTCCGCCACGACCAACAATGATGACATCCAGTCCCATTTCATCCAAACAACGGATTCCATTGACAATATCCTGCGCTGCGCCTTCTCCTTGAACCAAACAAGGATACAGATACAGAGATACATAAGGATTTCTTCGCTTACTGACGGTTCGAATATCCTGAATCGCCGCTCCGGTCTTCGCAGTACAAATGCCAATCTTCATGGCATAAGAAGGAATCTTCTTTTTATACATAGGATCAAACAATCCCATATCTTCCAAATCCTGTTTCAATTGTTCAAACCGTTGGTATAGAAGACCTCGCCCTTCCAGTTCAATCCTTCTGGCATAAATCTGATATTTGCCATCGCGCTCATAGACACTGACACTTCCAAACACGATTACGGTTTGGCCTTCTTCCATCTGAAACTGGAGTCCTCTACGATTCCCTGCAAACATCACCGCCTGAATCACACCACTTTTGTCCTTCAGACTAAAGTAAATATGGCCGGAAGAATGATATTTGCAATTGCTCACTTCTCCCTTGATATAAATGTTTTTCAGGACAAAATCCTGTTCAAACATATTCTTGATATAGTTATTTACCTGTGCTACAGAATAAATTGATTCCATAAATCATCTTCTCTTTCAAGTTTCCACTAAACTAATTTTGCCAAAACACCATTTACAAATTTTGGAGAATCGTCTGTTCCGTATTTTTTTGCCAATTCCACTGCTTGATCAATAGCTACTCTTTCCGGAATTCCCTCATCAAACTTCAACTCAAAATATGCCAATCTCAAAATGGTTAAGTCAATCTTAGACATACGGTCAGTGGTCCATTTTTCTGCCACTGCATTAATCTTTTCATCAATTTTCTCAATATGAGAACCGATTTCAAGAATTCTCTCTTTAATAAACAGTTTATCTTTATTGGAAATCGGATATTCCAGTTCTTCCAGGTGAAAATCCCGTAATTCCTCAATATCTTCCAGATTTTCCATCTTTTCCAGATAACGATTCATCTGATTTTCCAATTCATCTTTTTCGTGGAAATCACTTAAATATAATAAGCGAAATGTATTTTCTCTCAGTAATGCTCTCTTCATAGTTCCTCCTGATTCTGTTTCCTGATAATATCAAACAAAAAGGGTGCCTATCCAGACACCCTTAACAAACACTAACTTAATTTGATGCTACGCTTGAAATGTATACATTAACATTTGCAACTTCCATGCCGGTCATATTTTCCAATGTACTCTTTACTTTATCCTGTACCTTCTGAGATACAGCAAGAATGTTAACATTCATCTTTAACACGATTGATAAATCAACCATCACTGAATTTTCAGCGACATCAACGCGAACACCCTTCGACAATTTTTTCATTCCAAGTTTCGAAATCAGTTCCGAAGTAATGTTTCCTGACATTGCCAGAACTCCATCAACTTCCGTAGCAGCCATCGCTGAAATCACTGCCAGAACATCATCACTGATGTGAACCTCTCCCAATTCTGAATGATCATATATTTTATAAGTATTTCTCTGTCCGTCCATAAATGCCTCCTAAATTAAAAATCTTAGTACATTATACCATTGTTCCAAGGAATTTACAATGTATTTACTAAAGACTTTCAATCATTTCCACAATGGCATCCACGCCGAGAAAATTTTCTTCACTTCTCGTATTTTCATCAATTTCGATACGAAATCTCTGCTCTAATTCCTCAATGAACGCATCAAAATCTTCCGGTTCCAAATCCTGTACCAAATTAAACTCTTCATCCGTGTCAATATACGGACAAACCATATTCAAAATATCAATTATTCTGTCTCTCATATGCTTACCTCTCTAGTTTTTTATTATTTTGAAATGTGTAGTAAATATGATGTTCTTTACTAAGATATGTTTACCATAGAAATATATTTAATGCAATATCCTTTTCATCAAAATTGCATTCATGTCCATTCCGTGTTATAATTTTTCATTATATATGAATTGTTTGAGAAAGGAAACGATATGCATTTTAACGAATCTTCAGAAGATTATTTAGAAACTATTTTACTTCTCAGTAAAAAGTTGCCTGTTGTACGTTCCGTGGATATTGCCAATGAAATGGGCTTCAAAAAATCCAGCGTCAGCATTGCCATGAAAAACTTGAGAAATAAAGAACATATTTCTGTAACAGATTCCGGCTTCATTACATTGACAGAATCCGGAAAGCAAATTGCTGAAATGGTATATGAACGTCATCAATTGCTGACAGAAATCTTAGTAAAACTCGGAGTTCCTGAAGCAATTGCCGCGGAAGATGCGTGTCATATGGAACACATTCTCAGCCAGGAATCTTTTGATGCCATAAAAAAATTTGCAAAAACAAAATTATAAAGACATAGAGTTAGCTGTTGTGTTTCACAACAGCTATTCTTTTGCCGGAGTAATTGTGATTTGTCCTGCTGAAAATCCTGTCTTTCGCTTTACCACGTTCTCAATCTGAGTTTTCGCCTCGTTATTCAGTTCACTATCCGGAAGAATAACATCCACTTGTTTTCCTGAAATAGTAACCAGAATATTCTCATATCCTTTTGCCTTTAACAATTCCGTGATTCCATTTTCCAGTTCCATCTGCTCTTTCATTTCCACCATGGAGCTTACCGCTTTTTCCTTTTCCTTGGACGACAATTCTGTGTTATCTATAATTTTCTGTAACTGCTCCATATTTTGAGAACGAAGTTGTTCCTTTTCCATCCTTGCCTGAAGAATATGATTGCCCAAATCAGATTGATTGGTTAACACTGCAGCCCCCGGTTCCACTGACGTCTCTTCCAAACTTTCAATATCATCCTTGGATTCCAGTAAAGTGTCCTTTTCGTACACCTTTTCATATACCTGATTATCTGCCTGTTTGGCATTCTGAATACTCTGCGGATTCTCATATGTATATTTTAAATACCCAGCCACTGCTATTAGTACAGCCAATGCCGTTACTATCATTTGATTTTTTTTAAATAGATTTTTCATGACCCCTCCTTATTTTTCCATGATTGCTATTTTATGTATTGGAACATTAAATAATGCCTGCATCATATCAAGAATTTCTTTTTTTCTATTCTGTCCGGAAATTCCTTTCCCTGAAATCGCAATTCCCTGAATTTGAGGATAAATTTCCTGAACCACATACGGTTTTTCTTCCTCCCCTTGCAAGATAACCGTTGTTCTTTTCATCGTTTCCTCTCCCTCCTGCTCATCTTTCTTCTCCTGTCTTGTTCTGACACTTTCCGTATCTTCCTTCAATATCTTTTCCGATCCGTTTTTTAAGGTAATCATTACCTTCACCTCCGAAATTCCCTCAACGGAATTCAACAAATCAGAAACCTTTTGTTCCAGTTCCTCCGTATAATCCTCCAATTTTTGCATGGTGACTTCTTCCACTTTTTTTCCTGTATCCTGCTTCTCAATATCAATGTATGAAATTCCAATAAGAATTATTCCTGCCAGAAAAAGAGCTATTAATCTCCATTTTCCATTTTTCACGAGTTCAGAAATCTTCATTTTTCCCCTCCAGCCGTTCCATGATTTTATTTTCCAATTGCTCCCGTTCTTTCTGTAATTCTTCCTCCGCCTCCACAGGCAGTTCCCCGAGATAATCTGTCACTGAAAAATTCTTTTCCTCCAGCTTCATCCAAGGCTGAATCATCAAAAGAAGTAACAATAGCCCGGCAAACATTCGAATATATTTTTCAAAAGCAGATTTGGGGTAAAAATTTAAAATCATCGTCAAAGCAAGCATGAACATCACTACGTTCTTCACATATCCCACGAAAAACTCCATAGAATCCTCCTATCGAATCATATTGGTTGACATGCAGATAATTACGATGCTGACCAAAAACAAGATGGAAACTCCGGCAATCATGGATGCCATCATTTCTATACTATCTCCTGCAATCTGAATTCCGGAAATCATCCTATAATCAGCCACCGGTTGCATAGATGCCGCCAAAAGTTGGATAGAGAATTGATACAGTTTCATTTTTACAAAAGGAATCCCACAAATGAGTACAATGACAATCATAATGGTTCCCCCCATAGTATTTTTTATCAATCGAACCGAACCAAAAACAATTCCCGTATAGGAATCAATCCCACTACCAACTCCCGGAATGGAATTCATGATTTTATATGCCAGGGTATTTTTCGATTCATCCAATGCCGGCAAAATCATTCCCTGCAATAGATTCATTCCGGTTACTAATCCAATCAGAAGCCGATTTCCTTTCACAATGATTTTCTTTAACAAATCACACATTTTCGATAACAGGTCTTCCTTCGATAAATTATTAATTAACCCAATTGCCAGATAAATTTTAATTAAGGGAAGAAAAACATGAAGAAACATAAATTGAATCATTCCAATCACCACGAGAATTATCTGATAAAAACCAAGAGCTGATGCTTGTCCCGTAACGGAAACCGTCACAAAATAGACCGGAATCACTGCACTGATATAAGCAACAGAAACTCGAAGAAAATCACCTGCCATTCCGGAAACAAAATCAAATAAGGTTACCAACACGGAAACAACCGAAATATAGCAAATATAAAATGCTGTATCAGACACACTATTATTTTCAAACACATGAAGGAAGTTTGTGAAAAACGCGGATACAATTAACATGATGAAAAGATTTAAAATCAGTTTTTTCACATAAGAATAATCTCCAATGGTCTTTTTTTGAATCAGGTTAATCAGTTCATTTAACACTTCGCCCACATCCCCCTCTAAAAGATGTGTCATAATTTCCTTCGAATCTATTTCTTTCAATCCATTGTTCCGCAAAACCTCCGAACTTTTCTTTAAATTTAAATCATCTACGGTAAGCAGTTCTTCTCCCGCTACTGTACTTCCAAGCAGCATCCAGACAAGAAATACCAGTAACACTCTTTTTTTCATTTCAACAATTCCCCTATCAGTTCCACAATTCCGGAAAAAACCGGAAGGCTCATTACCAAAATTGATATTTTCCCAAAAACCTGAACCTGTTTTGCCAATGTCTGAAATCCACAATCTTTAGAAATGTCCGAAGCAATCTCTGCCACAAAAGCAATCCCTGTAATTTTCATCAATGTTTTAAAATACTCCTGTTCCACATTTCCCATTTCACTCATTCGATTCAACAGTTCCATAATTGCATCGATTCCTTTTAGCGAATAAAAGAAAATAATCATACATCCACATAACGACACATAGATAGCATATTCTGCTTTGATTGCTTTTATCTGCACTGCTAAAAGAGATGTTACAATCCCTAGAATTCCAATGATTAACATATTTTTCCCCTTACAACGCAAATAATTTTTTAATGGTGGAAAACAAATCATAAATGTATGGAACAATCCACATCAGAACCAGAATCAAACCTGCCAGACTAGTTAAAAATGCCTGTTCTTCCCTGCCACTGTGCTTTAAAATCTGTCCCACAACGGAAACAATCATTCCGACTGCCGCAATTTTAAAAATCAAACTAATTTCCATATTTCTCCATTAGACTAAAATAATACTAACCATCACACCTCCCAGGATTCCTAAGGACGTGTACAGTTTACATTTTTCTTTTTCTTCTTTTTTCAATTCCAAATGCAATAACGTTAACTTGTTTTGAAAAAATTCAATTTGCCGGATTTGTGTCTCCCGATGATGTTCTCCTAATTGCAGACCCAGTTCCTTAATAATTTTCAATTCCTTATTCGTAAGAGCTGTATGTTCCAAAACTTCCTCCACAGAGATTGTCCATGCATCTTTCAAAGCTTGTCCTTCCTTCATTTTTTTCATGATGTTCTGAAAAAACATTCCATAATATAAATCACAAGAAAGATTGTCTAAGATTTCTTGTATTTCCTCATTGTTATAAGCGACATTTCCTTTCAATTCTTCCAGATGCAACAAAAATTGCTCCACATATAGAATTCTCTTTTGATAATTATTCTTTAATTTAAATCCATATGTTCCTCCACTGAATGAGACGAGCAACGCTCCAATTCCTCGCAAAAGCACTGATATTTCCCCCTTTCCAAAATTAATATTTTTAACGCAAACCTCCGAAATAGTCGTTCCCCCATTTTTTTCTGAATCCATTTCAGATTTGTTCCATGAATAGTGGCAAACACTATGGCTCCACTGTTCATTGCCCATTGTATAGCTTCCATATCCTCTTTTTCTCCTAACTCATCCACAGCAATTACCTTCGGTCCCATACTCCTGATGGCTCGAATAATCCCATCAACCTTGTCCATTCCGGACATGACATCTGTTCGAATCCCTAAAGGAATTTGCGGAATTCCATGGTAAGCGCCGGAAATTTCATTTCTTTCATCAATAACTACTATGCTTGTCCCTATAATCTCATTGCTACATCTCTGGATTAAATTACGAAGTAATGTTGTTTTTCCCATACCCGGAGCAGATATAATCAAGGTGTTTCTGATTTGATTTTCCATGGATATTTTTTCCAATAGTTCAGTTCCATAATTTTCAAATTGTCTGCAAATTCGGATGTTCATAAACCGGATATTTCTTATGCCACATAGACATCCCTCTTTCACCGTTCCTTCCCCTGCCAGTCCAATACGATGTCCCCCCTCCACGGTAATGTATCCTTCTTTAATTTCTCGTTCATATGCATATAAAGAATAATTGGTGACTTTGTTTAAAATTTCCTTGAGAATTTTTTCCGTGATTGGAATCTCCGGAAAAACATTTTCTCCAGTCACCCTTTCTAAAACCAGGGGTTGGTGAATCCGTAATCTAATCTCCACCAGGTCCTCCCAGTATGCTTGAACTATCTCTTCCAATTCATCGGTAATATATTTTTTTAAGTTTTCCATTCTATCTCTCCTAAAAAAAATATATGATATAAATATCAAAATATTCTTGTTTACTTTTTAAATGTATCGTTGTAAACTTCTATGTAGAAAGGAAAGCATATACATTATGAATAGAAAAAAAAGACATTTGTATTTTTTAATAGGTTCGACTTTTGTAATGCTATTATTGATACAGGTTTTCATGGATGACCTCTTAATTAACCAGTCATCTCCGAAGCCAATCGTGAAAAAAAAGAAAGTGGTAACGGTTGAAGAAACCACCGTTTCGAAACCGAACTTCAACCCAGTACTAAGTATCACTCTTGACCGAACGATTCTTTATTTAAACCCAAACGATCAACGAAAAATTTATGCAGAGATTGCTTACGATACCAAAAATCCATTTCAAAAAGAAGCCTACTCTTACAGTAGTTCCAACGAATCTGTTGCTACGGTATCACAGGATGGTGTTGTTACCGGTGTTGCAAATGGAGATGCGGTGATTACCTTAGAGTCGGAAAGTGGAGAAATTGCTGCCCATTGTAGTGTCACGGTAAAAAGAACAAAATATTTGGCAATTACATTTGATGACGGACCAGGTCCTTATACTGATAAGCTGGTTGATGGTCTGGTAAAATATAACAGCCGTGCCACTTTTTTCATTCTTGGATATAATTTAGAGAATTATCCGGAACAGCTCAAGAAAGAATATCAGGCTCATATGGAAATCGGCAGTCATACCTATAACCATAAAAATTTAAAAGATGCAAAAAAGAAAAAAATCAAACAGGAAATTACATCCAACGCTGCATTGATTTATTCAACAATCGGTTCTTATCCGACACTTCTGCGTCCACCATACGGTGTGATCAAAGAAGCTCTTTGTTCTCAAAGTTCTACTCCGATTATTTTATGGTCTGTGGATACTGAAGATTGGGAGTATCAGGATACTAACTATTTATACAGGTATTTAAAGAGACATGCTGCCGAAGGGGAAATCATCTTAATGCATGACATTCACGAAAAAAGTGTGGATGGATTTTTAAAAGCGTTACCGGATTTAATTGGAGAAGGCTATGAATTTGTTACAGTCAGTGAACTGTATCAATTAAAAAAACGTCCTTTGGAAACAGGAAAAGTATATTACGGTCCAAACTTGAAAAGCAAATAATAAAACGACCTGAGTCTTTTATGATATGTACCCTCTTTACTGGACAATGTAAAGTTCAGTAAGGAGGGTACATATCATTATGACTTCAGGTCGTTTTCTATTTCCTTTGTTCAGAGAACAGTTATTTGTGATAAGGCTCTTTATGAATAATCCGATAACTCCGATAAATCTGTTCCAATAGAATCACTCTCATTAATTGATGAGGGAAAGTCATCTTTGAAAAACTCAAAGAGTAATCCGCCCGCTTAGAAACAGATTCATGTAATCCCAAAGACCCACCAATAACAAACACAATATGGCTGGTACCGTGAATGCCTAGCTGATTGATTTTATCAGACAATTCTACAGAATCAAGATTTTTCCCAAGAATTTCCAGGGAAATCACATAACTGCTATCCGGAATATTTTTTAAGATTCGTTCTGCTTCCTTCTCCTTAATGAGATTCATTTCCGTTTCTGTGCTGTTTTCTTGTGTTTTCTCGTCTGCTACCTGAACAATTTCCAGCTTACAATATGCCGATAATCTCTTGGAATATTCGTCTATGGCATCCCGATAAAATTTTTCTTTAATTTTCCCTACAGCAATTACTGTTATTTTCACTTTCTTCTACTCCTTTTTTCACCGCTTTACTTCTGCGTATTATACCATATCCTTCCTTGTGAGAACAGTAAAAATGTTATATAATGTTTCTATGAAAACTTAGCTGTGAAAACAGCAGATAGGAGATTCTATGGACGAACAATTACAACATGAAACAAAAGATTCCCTTGACTTAGCAGTCTTAACAGAGGAAAAAAGCACTGCTTACACAAAATTGTCAGTGAAGTATGAAGATGTCATGTCTTCTGCCACCACTATGCTTTTCGTGGGAATTGCAGGACTTATTTTTTTAGCATTGGTCTACCTAAAGCTAATTCCAATTCCAATCAACGAATCTACCGGATGGCTTTTTGATTTAGTCATGGGCTTGATTTTTATCGGTTTCATCATTGGAGGAATCATTTCCTTCCTTCGTGCGAAACAGTTAAAAGTGGATGCAGATGCAGAAGACCAGCTGATTGAGGAAATTTTAACCTGGGCGGATGCGAACATTCATAAAGAAACACTGGATGAGGGGCTTGATTGTTCAGAGCCGGAAGAAATTCTTTATTTTTCCCGTCAGGACCGAATCAAGGACTCTTTGATGCACGCCTTCGAAACTGCAGACGAACCACTGATTGATGATTTATCAGAAACCATCTATCAGAAATTATATGAATCAGAAACGAATTCTAAACAATAAAAAAAGCCGTTAAGGCTTTTTTTATTTGCTTATTCTAATGTTTCATCATAAACAGCTCTGCATCCACCAATAAATTTTGCACGTGTTCTGGCAGACAGTACATTCGCTTCTCCAATCTTGTTATGTTCCAAACGAACCGGTACAGCAACTTTTTTTAAATGCATTCCAATTAAAGTACCGCCAATATCAATTCCCGCATCTGCCTTTATTTCTTCTACAGCAACAGGATTCTTAAATGTATGATAAGCTGTAGTTGCAAAAGATCCACCTGCCTTCGGCTGAGGTACCACATTAACCGGTTCCGCAAAAGGAACCGCCTCTTTCTCCACAATAATGGCTCTATTCAAGTGTTCGCAACACTGTGCCGCAAGATAAATCCCCTTCTCCTGAAGCACGGAATAAATTCCGGAAAAAACAGCCTTTGCCGCATCCAAATTCGAGTTACTTCCAATCTTATCGCCACAAACTTCGCTGGAAGAACATCCTACAACAAATAAATCTCCTTTTTTCAATCCTGCCTTTTCACAAAGTTCCCTTGTTACATTTTCAGCCTGAACTTTTAACTCATCAAACATATCTTGTATCTCCTTTTGTGCTTTCAATAGATTTTGTTAAAACTTACTTCATCTATATACTTTATCACTTTAAACCGTCTTGAGCAATCTTTCTGTGATTTTTGTTGCTTCCAAAGTCTGAATTAATACAAACGCAATGGTAATGCTTACTCCACCCTGTAATACATTTCCGGATACACCTGCCAAAGCTCCATAGCCGAGTCCCAAAATCATACCTTCATAGACTAAATATCCCACAATCATGATTACTTCTGATACAAAGGCACTTACAATCCACGAAATACTTTTATGCAGGTTTGACGCAGAAATTGTTTTATAAACTCCGTAAGCTGCAATTGCCATCAAGAACTTAATCACAAGAGTTCCCGGTGCATAAATCGGTGCCAGGAATAAATCTGCCAATCCTGCACCAACTGCCGCTGCGATTCCTGCTCTTTTACCTCCAAGATTCCAAACAGCAAGTAAAATTATTGCATCCCCCAAATTCACATATCCACCGGTTGCGGGAATGGGAATCGGTATCACTACTGTTGCTACAAAAATCAATGCGGCAAAAACCGCTGTAATTGTTATTTTCTTTGTTCTTTCTTCCATAATGATTTCCTCCAAGTACTATTCCATTAACTGATATGCATTATAGCAGAATCTGAACTTATTGATATGTTCAATTTCGACAATATTTATAATACCAGTTTTTTCACCAATACAAGTCCTTGGACATCCACACATTTTCACTTCACGATTCGTGGATAAAAAAAGAAGACGAATCTTCGTCTTCTTTTAATTTAAGTCCGGTAATGCTGAGACATATTCCTTAAACAGTCTCCAATTTCCTTTCTTTAATTCAAAAACATCTTCATTTTTTTCATTCAGTACAAATTCATCTAATAAGAATACATCAATTCCTAAGTGTCTCGCACACATATCTTCCTGAACATCATTTCCCACCATCAGACAATCTTCAGGATCCTTATCTAATGTTTTTAAAAGATGGCGGTAATAATCCAGATTTGGTTTCGAGAAACATGAATTTTCAAATGTAGTAATCAAAGAAAAATCATCTTGCTCCAATCCTGTCCAAGATAATCTTGCTTCTGTTGCAACCGCCGGGAAAATCGGATTCGTTGCAACCACTAACTGATACCCCTTCCGTTTCAGAATATCCACCACATCATTGACCAAGTCTGTCGGATGAGTCACATAACGCGTCATGAAAAAATCTTCCTGATAGAAACGGTTAATCTCTTTTTCCAACTTTCTTCGATACTTTCGATCCAGTTTTTCTTCATCCTTTGCCAATGCCTTATCAAAAGCACTCCAAAAACACTCCTCATTCGTTACCAGGCCGGTGTTCGCCACCATAGCTTCTACACCTACCCAAATCGCCTGAATAATGTCTTTCGCATTGTCATAACCGGAAGAAACCAGTCTGTTTTCCAAAAGCATCATATATGTATCTGTAAACTCTTTCATATCCATCGGAAGCAATGTGCCATCCAAATCGAAAAGTACTGTATTCATACAATCTACCTAATTACTCATCCCAATTGTGATAAACCTGCTGAACATCTTCATCTTCATCAAGTCGATCAATAATAATGTTCATCTTCTTAATTGCTTCTTCGTCTGTCAGTTCCACATAATTCTGAGGAATCATAGTCACTTCTGCCTGAGCCATCTTCACTCCGGCCTGTTCTAATACCTCACGAACTGCACTGAAATCTTCCGGTGCTGTAATCACTTCGTAGCTATCTTCTTCATCTACAAAATCTTCTGCTCCGGCATCAATAGACATCATCATTAATTCATCGGAATCCATATCACATTCTTCTTTATCAATGATAATCTGTCCTTTTTCATCAAACATATAAGACACACATCCCTGTGTTCCAACGTTTCCACCACCCTTTGTAAAGCAGTTTCTTACGTTTGCAGCTGTTCTGTTCTTATTATCTGTTAAAGCATCCACGATAATGGCAATACCATTTGGACCATAGCCTTCATATCTGGCTGATTCAAAGTTTACTGCACTGGAATTACCTGCGGCCTTCTTGATTCCTCTTTCGATGGTATCGTTCGGCATGTTATTAGCTTTTGCCTTTGCAATCACATCACGAAGTTTGCTGTTATTTGCCGGATCTGGTCCGCCTTCCTTTACTGCCACTGCAATTTCCTTACCAATGATGGTAAACATTTTTCCTTTTGCAGCATCATTCTTTTCTTTCTTATGTTTAATATTCGCAAATTTTGAATGTCCTGACATCTTCGCACTCCTCTTCTCGTTTCTTAATCAATCCGTCATAGGCACGGATTTCCTTTGCAAGTTTAACATTTTATATAATTTAAGTCAACTTTACCGACACACTATGTATCCAGTTCCAAGCTGACTGCTAAAGCATTTTCAACAGTTTTTAACAGTTCCCCGTCCAGGTGACAAACCTTATCTTTCAGTCTTGTTTTATCAATGGTTCGAAGCTGTTCTAAAAGGATGATGGAATCCTTTACAATATTATAACGCTTCGAATCAATCTTCACATGCGTAGGTAATTTACTCTTCGTCATCTTTGATGTAATTGCAGCAACAATCACCGTCGGACTATGACGATTTCCCGTGTCATTCTGAATGACCAAAACTGGTCTGATGCCTCCCTGTTCCGAGCCAACCACCGGTCTTAAATCCGCATAATAAATATCCCCGCGTTTAATCATCATTTTTCACACCCCAAAAATAATTTCTATATACTATCATTATTCCAACTTTTGAAATGTGTATTCATGATTTGATGATTTTTCACTAAATTTCTGAAATTATATAATCGTCATTAAAATAATCTTTTGTTCCAATAATTTTCCCCTGTTTCATAAACACTCTTGGAACACGCTTTCCTAAATCACAGACAAATTCATAATTAAAGGTTCCTGCTAAAACAGCCAATTCATCAATCTTTATGGTTTCATCACCATCAGTTCCCACCAGGGTTACCAAGTCCCCTTCCTTGGCATCAATTTCTGTCACATCCACCATAAACTGATCCATACAGATTCTTCCAAGAATCGGTGCTTTCTTCCCGTGAATCAAAACCCATCCCTTATTGCTGAGATTTCTCGGATAACCATCTCCATATCCAAGAGGAATGGTAGCAATTTTCATTTTCTTATCGGCCACAAAAGTCTGACCATAACTGATTCCCATTCCAGGTTCAATTTCCTTCACATAAACAATATGACTGTATAAAGACATTGCCGGTACTAATTCCATAGCTTCCTGATCCATTTCATCGGAAGGATAAAGTCCATAAATGGAAATCCCTGCTCTGGATAACGTAAGGGATGTTTCCGGCATTTCCATAATTGCTGCACTGTTAGCGCACTGATGAATCGGAATAAATACCCCTTCCTCTTCCAATCGTTCCACAAAATGGTTATATTTTTCAAACTGCTCATAGGCAAAATCTTTCACCTTATAATCTGCCTTTGCAAAATGTGTAAAGATAGATTCAATCTTCACGCCCGGTAACCGGCTGATTTTCTTAATCTGTTCAATCGCATCTTCATTCGGGAAAAATCCGATTCGATTCATTCCTGTATCCAATGCAATATCCATTTTCAATTCCTTGCCAAGCTTCACCGCATGTTCTGACATTTTCTGTGCCATTTCCAAGTGAAATACCGGCGGAAGCATTTCCTCTTCAATTACTAAATCATACATATTTTCCGGTACATAACCTAAAATGAATATTGGTTTTGTGATTCCGTGTCTACGAAGATTATGTCCTTCCTGGGGTGTGGCAATGGCATAGCCATAACACATGTCGTCCAGTTCCTTTGCAATAGGAACCGCACCATGGCCATATCCGTCAGTTTTAATGACTGCCACCAGTTTAGTCTCCGGTTTCAACTGTTTTTTCATAAGTTCCATATTGGTTCTAATGGCATCCAGATTTATTTCTGCATACCCTCTAAAATATTCTTCTAACATTTCTATCTCCAACTATCTATTTAAAAATATATTTCATTGATTCAATGATATCGCCGGCCATCATTCCGGATTTTCCATGTTTCTCTGCCGCAATGTCTCCCGCCAATCCATGAACATACGGAGCAAGAACCGCTGCATCCCGAACCGGAACACCTAACCCAATAAGACCTGCCAAAATTCCTGCCAACACATCTCCGGACCCTGCAGTAGCCATTCCATTGTTCCCGGACAAATTAACGGCAACCAGTTCTTCTGTGGAAATCACAGTTCGCGCATCCTTTAGGACACAAGCCACGCCAAATTCCTTCGTGGCCCATTTCGCTGTTTCCAATAAATGATTAGATATTTCCGGAATACTCTTCTTCGAAAACCTACTCATTTCAGCCAGATGCGGAGTCAAAATAACTTCTTTATGGAGCTTGTCTTTTAACCTTTCATTTTCAGCCATCAAATTGATTCCATCTGCATCCACGACGGTAGGAAGTTTAGAATCCAATACCATTCCGAGAATTTCCTCCTGAATAATTCCAACATCAATTCCCGGTCCCACAACCACCACATCGCTCCAATGCAGTGCTGATTTTACAATCTGTGCATCAAATAATTTTGTATCATACACATTAACCATCGCTTCTGGAAGCATTCGATTTAAAAATTCCTTATTTTCTTTTGCTGTAAGGATTCGAAGCATCCCTGTTCCACAACGAAAAGCGGCCTTGGCACATAAATAAGCCGCTCCGGCAATATCACGACTTCCTGCAATGACCAGAATCTTTCCAAAGGTTCCTTTATTGGAATAATTCGGACGTTTTGGAATTCTTCGTAAATCATTCTCTTCCAAATAATACTTTTTTTCTATCCCATCAAAAGCTTTTTTCGGAAAACCAATATCCGCGACCACAACCTTTCCACAATAATCCGCTCCGGGATACATTACTGTACCTATCTTCTGACTCCCGAAAGTAATCGTGGCATTGGCATTCACAGCCACACCGCGGATAGTACCATTATCTGCATCAATCCCAGAGGGAATGTCCACTGCGTAAACTCTTGCTCTGCTTTGATTAATTTCTTCAATCACTTTGGCAAAATCGCCGGTGACATCCCTGGAAAGTCCTACGCCAAAGATGGCATCCACGATAACGTCCACCTGCTTCATCTTCGTTACAAAAGGTACATTGAGTTTATTGCAAATCTTCCACTGGGTTTGAAACTCCTCGCTGGCCTTTTCCGCATTTCCCAGTACATAAATACAGATGTTATATCCTTCAAGGAATAACATCCGCCCAATTGCCAGGCCATCTGCACCATTATTACCAACAGACACAACGACCATGATACTTTCATTCTTTTTTTCGTTTTCTTTGATTACCTGAAATACACTATAAGCAGCGCGCTCCATTAAAACAAGAGAGGGAATTCCCACCTCCTGTATTGTGTGCTGGTCTACTTTTTTCATATCTGTTCCGGAAACGATTGTTTTCATAACTGCTCCAATCCATCTACTTTTGCGTTTTTTCAGAAATTCTGTAAGTCAACCGCATAAGACTCTCAGATAAATGTACATTTTCCACCAGAACATCCTCTGGCAGTCCTAAATCAGTATGGGCAAAATTCCAAAAGGCTTTCACTCCACAGGCAACTAATTTATCTGCGATTTCTTTCGCTGGTCCTTTCGGAAGGGTTAATGCCACTATGTCCACGTTATGTTCTACCACGTAATCATATAAATACTTAATATCAAGAATTTCCCCTTCTGCGGTTTTCTTTCCAATCAATTCCTGATTCTTGTCAAACAATGCAGTAATTTCAAAACCTCTGTTTTTAAAATTTCCATAGTTTGCAATGGCACGTCCCAAGTTTCCTGCACCCACAATCACCATTTTGTGATTCTGGTTTAGTCCTAAAATCTTACCGATTTCCTCATACAGGTAAGAAACATTATATCCATATCCCTGCTGTCCAAAACCACCAAAATTATTCAAATCCTGACGAATCTGAGACGCAGTCACATTCATTAACTTACTTAATTCTTTTGAGGAAATCCGCTCAATTTTCTGCTGACGTAATTCCTCTAAATATCTGTAATATCTCGGTAGTCTGGAAACTACCGCTTTTGATATCTTTTCCATTTTATTTTGCTCCTTATACACGCATAAGATAATTATAAATACATCGAAAAAGATTGTCAATTATTTGTCAATATACACTTTTCCCAAAAATCAAGGTCCTTGGAATAAACCAAAGACCTTGCCATTTCATTCTATTTTTTTATCGATTATATAGCTGCATTTCAAAAAGTCGAATTGTTCCTCTGTTGTCGCCCGGATTAAATACTTTTAATGCAATATATCGTGCACTCTTTGAACCAATGTTAAAGGACGAAATTGCATCATTCTTATTGACTTGATAATCAGCGGAAGTCCAATTTTCTCCGTCATCGGAAATAAGAAGTTCCCATTCAGACATGTTCGGATAACCGTACTCAGCACTGGCTGTATTATAAAGTGTATATGTATTAAAAGTCTTCTGAGAGCCTAAATCAATTTTAATCCAATGTGTAGCTCCTTCCAATGCAAATGCACCAAATCCATCATTACTTGATGTCGCGCACCACTTTGTGGAAAGATTGTTATCGAAAAGTTTCTCACCGCTTTCATTGTTATTTGTAAATCCTGATACACTTACCAGTTTTGCTCCGGAAAGAAGATTTGTTCCCGAAGTAACATTTCCAATCTGCTGTGCTGTAGTATTTCCATGAGTCTTTCCTTTCACAGCAGGATAAACAGGATTTGGAACTCCCGGAATATCTTCTGTCATCCAATTTTCGGAATAAACACCAAAGCCGGTAAATTCCCAAGTTCCGTTCTTCAACTCATCTACGTAATGCTTTCTTAAGTCTTCGAAACAGTCATATCCTGTAATTCTTTTTACAACATTGTTGATTGGCGATCCAACAGTATAAGGATTGTCACTGTATTCCGATCCTGTATTGTTTTCCTTAATGACCTTATTGACACTGTCAATCAATCCTAATGTCTTATTTCCATTTGCATCTCTTGTAGTTGGATAACGATAATCCATATAAGCAAAGAACCATTTATTGTTTCCATATGGCTGATATCCCCAATCCTGCAGTCCTGCATCATTTGCATGATAAACCTGAACATAATTAGGGTTCGACCAATGGAAATAACGGAATCCACCATAGTTTGCCATATTTTCTGTCCACCAGTACAAATCTCCACCATAATTCAATTTCCCACCATACTGCTGTACGGAATGGGTAATTTCATGAGAGAAAAATCCAATATCGGATGGATGACCGTTCGCATAGGTTGTGGATACACAAACCGTGGTTCCCTGACAATATGCCACACCATCATAATCCTTGTCCGCACGGAAAGTAATCGTCTTCGGTTCCGAACCGGTTCCCCATCTCTTATACAAACGTGGGTAACTGTTATAGAACAATTTCACCAGTTCATTTACATAGCCCTTAGACTGAATCAAATCCCAGTCTCCGGTAAACATAATGTCATATTCACTTGGACTGATGGCACATCCGTTCATAGAAATTTCAGATAATTGGAATCCGCCACCATACAATTCTGTGATTTCCATTTTATAATAACTGAAGGTTCCAACGGTATCCACAGCAAACGTATATGGTGTAAAGTTTTTATCTTCCATATTACTGTTTCTTACGGTATCTATCTTTGTCCAATTCGAACCGTCCTTGGATCCATATAAAGTCCATTTCTTCGGATTTCTATTATGATAAGTAGCATTATCATTCGCTGTCGTCAAAGTATAACTATATAATGTTGTTTCCCGGTTCGTCTTCCAAGCAATGGTTCCAGTACCTGCATTAAACATCTTAGTTGATGTTTTTCCATCGAACAGATTAGATACCGGTTCGTTACTATATCCCTGAATTGTATTTGCACCATTGTATACAGAATCAATATAATTCAGATTACTTCCGATTTCATTGGTTGCACCTGCAACATCACCATACATTGTTAGCTCTGCCATCTGTATTCCATACCAATTTGCATTTGGTGAATTCTTTTCAATCTGAATCTGATAGTACTGATATGGCTCCTGAATATCTGTCTCGTAGGTATAAACGCCATAGTTTACTGCCTGTGTTCCGTTCTCTTTTACGATATCAATCTGCATCCATGTTGTACCATCATTTGAACCATACAACTGCCATGCATATGGATTTCTTGTTGAATAAGTTGCAGAGTCATCACCTGTGGTAATAGAATATCTTTTTACAACAACTGCTCTGCTCATTTTCCATGCCAAGTGTGCCGGACATGCAACATTTCCAAAATATTTGGTATTATTCTTACCATCAAACATATCGGAAATCTTATGTCCTGCGTCTCCAGTATTAGAAGAGCTGGCTTCATCAACACCTGCAAAGTATGGAGTCAGGTTAATATTCTTCGGAAGATTTTCTGTTGTTAATTCTTCTTCCGTAGTTGTCTCCGGTGCCTTAGTAGTTGGCTCCGGAGCCTTGGTAGTTGGTTCCGGTGCTTTCGTGGTAGTCTCCGGTGCCTTAGTAGTTGTTTCCGTAACCGGTCCCTGAACCTCAATGGTTCCAACCTGTCCGGAAGTTTCCCTTCCGTTCAGTGTTGCAGTAACTTTAACCGTTCTTGTTCCTGCCTGTACGTTTTCAATCAAATGTTCCTGACAGTCTACGCCAGATAACACTTTGACACCATCTACATATACATTATATTTCTGACCTGAGGTTGCTCTTGCTTCATCCTGTCCCCAGACAACTGCAAAGCTGTTCGCTCCGCGGTTATTTAATACCATTCCAAATACTTCCAACGGTTCTTTTGCTTCTGTTGTAGTTTCTTTTACAGTGGTCGTTTCCTTCTCAGTCGTTGTTTCCTGCTTTGGTTCATAATTCTTTCTCTGATAAGAGGATACTGTCTTTTTCAGAATCTTGTTATATAAATAATTATGTTCTTCTTCTGTTTTCATTTCTGAATTCTGATATAACTCATCTGCAATATTGAAAACAGTTCTTTCAACAATATCACTGTAAACATAAGAGCCATCTGTTTTTTTCACATACACTCTTTCACAAATTACACTGTTGTAATATGCAGGTTTGTCAATCATTCGCATATTCATAACATATTTTGTGACATTTCCATTCTTTGATAAGAAGCCTTCTTTCGTGGCTTTATAGGAATGTACTACAGGATTTTTACTGTTTATAGTCATATCTGATAAATTGATATATTGCTTTAATCCATAAACCAATCCTGCTTCTAAAATTTCTCCTTCGGTTTCAACAGAATAAACGGTTCGATGCGCATTCAGTTTCGTATTAATCTGGTATCCTTCAATGGAAACTTTAACAGACTGCGCAGCGTTTACCTGAAATCCTTCCGGCAAAAAAGAAAAAAGCATGGCAATTAGTAACATAACTGACATTGCTTTTTTGTAAGTCTTTTGAAACACCTTCATTTTTCTCTCTCCTTTTCGCGTTCATTTACACATACTGCTTCATTTTATCATTCCGTTTTTTTTCTCTCAAGAAATCATATTTTATAATGGTATGTATCTTTTATGTTAGCGGTATAACTTCTATTCAAAAAAATCAATTTTTGTGATAAACTTGTTGAAGTATTTTAAAATCTGAATTCATAAAGGAGAATATCATGATTCTTTCTTGTAATCATATATCAAAAGCATATGGAACAGAACAGATTTTATCCGACTGTTCCTTCTTTATTAATGAAAATGAAAAAGTTGCTATTGTTGGTAATAACGGTGCCGGAAAATCCACCATCATGAAAATCATTATGGATGAATTATCTTCCGACGACGGTTCAGTCATTTTAAAAAAAGATGCCACCATAGGCTACCTTGCACAGTATCAGAACTTAAGCAGCCAGAGAACCATTTATGAGGAAGTTCAGTCTGTAAAACAGAATTTAATCCAGATGGAACAGAAATTGAAAGACTATGAAAAGGCAATGTCCGTTCTCTCAGGCGAGGAACTGGAAAAAGCCATGAATTCTTATACGAATCTGGAACATAATTTTCAGTTACAAAACGGCTATGCCTATCGTAGTGAAATCGATGGTGTTATAAAGGGATTAGGTTTTACCGAAGATGACTTTAACAAACCGGTAGGAACTCTGTCCGGTGGTCAGAAGACCCGTGTAGCTCTTTGTAAATTAATTTTAGAAAAACCGGATATTATTTTACTGGACGAACCAACAAACCACCTGGATTTGAATTCCATTAAATGGTTAGAAAATTACCTGTTAAATTATTCTGGAGCAGTTTTACTCATTGCCCATGATCGCTACTTCTTAGACAAGATTGTAACGAAAGTGATTGAGGTAGAAAACACAAAGTGTCAGGTTTATCAGGGAAATTATTCGGACTATGCACAAAAGAAAAAAGAATTACGTCAGGCACAGTTGAAACTTTATTTAAAACAGCAAAGCGAAATCAAACATCAGGAGGAAGTCATTGCAAAGCTACGCTCTTATAAACAGGAAAAGTTCTATAAACGTGCCCAAAGCCGTGAAAAGGCATTGGACCAGATGGAATTAATCGCGAAGCCGGAAGAATTATCAGAAAATATGGCTCTTACCCTGACACCGGATTGTATTAGTGGAAATGATGTGTTAGAAGTGCGTGAATTATCGAAATCCTTTGATGCGAAAAAGTTATTCGAGCATTTAAGCTTTGAATTAAAGCGCGGGGAACACGTTGCATTAATCGGGGACAACGGTACCGGGAAAACCACTATTTTGAAAATCATTAACGATATTATTGAAGCAGATTCCGGCTCTATTCGTTTAGGAACCAATGTTCATATCGGATATTACGATCAGGAACATCATAATCTGGATGATTCCAAGACATTATTCGAAGAAATATCTGATAACTACCCGCAACTGAACCATACGAAAATCAGAAATACTCTCGCTGCTTTCATGTTTACAGGAGATGATGTGTTTAAGCGAGTTGGAGATTTAAGCGGTGGTGAAAAAGGGCGTTTATCTCTTGCGAAGCTGATGCTATCCGAAGCAAATCTGATTATTTTGGACGAACCGACAAACCATTTAGATATGGTTTCCAAGGAGATTTTAGAAAATGCAATCAATCAGTATGATGGTACTATTTTCTATGTTTCCCATGACCGTTATTTCATTAATCAGACTGCCAGCAGGATTCTGGAACTGACAAACACAAAACTAATTAATTACTTAGGTAATTATGATTACTATGAAGAAAAAAAGGAAGAATTAACAGAACGTTTTGCCCCTACGATTGCAACGGTCAAAAAAGAAGCTACTACTTCTTCCGGGAAACAGGATTATTTAGAAAGGAAGGCCTTAACTGCCAAGATTAGAAAATTGAAGAACGATATTAGTAAAGTAGAAGAAAAAATAAAAAAATTAGAGGAACGTTTATCTGAGTTAGATGAAATGTTGGAAAACCCTGAGGTTGCAACAAATTCTGCCAGGTTAAATGAAATCTCCAAAGAACAAAATGACATTACCGGTCAGTTAGATGATTTAATGCAGGAATGGGAACTTCTTTCCGACGAATTATTGGAATTAGAATAACACTTATCATTGTGAGAAATTCCTTCAGTTTTATTGCATTTTGAATTGAGATTGATTAAAATATTTCTATGATTACATAAGCTTTTTAGCAGAATGGAGACAGATATGGAGAATAAAAAAATTGTCGTTGCATTAGGAAGAAATGCATTTAGCGAATCTTTCCCGAAGCAGCAAAAAAGAGTTCAGTTGGCAGCAAAAGCCATTGCTGATTTAATTGAAGAAAAATATGATGTAGTTATTACCCACAGTAACGGTCCACAGGTTGGAATGATTCAGACCGCCATGACCGAATATTCCCGACTTGACCCGGACAGAACGGTTGCACCAATGAGTATTTGTGGCGCTATGAGCCAGGGATATATCGGATTCGACCTTCAGAATGCTATCCGTAACGAATTATTAAATCGCGGTATTTATAAACCGGTTAGTACCATCATTACTCAGGTTCGCGTGGATCCATTTGACCGTGCATTTAATCATCCTACCAAAGTTATTGGACGACTGATGACCAAGGAAGAAGCTGAAAATGAAAAGAAAAAAGGAAATTACGTGGAACACGAAGAGGATGAAGATGGTTACAGACGTATTATTGCCAGTCCTAAGCCAATCGATATCTACGAAATAGATTCCATTAAGACTTTATCAGATGCACATCAGATTGTTATTGCAGCTGGTGGCGGAGGAATTCCGGTATTACAGCAGAGAACCGGTTTAAAAGGAGCCAGTGCTGTAATTGAGAAAGATTATACCGCAGCAAAATTGGCAGATATGTTAGATGCTTCTGCTTTGATGATTTTAACATCCAGCGATTATCTTTCAATTGAAAAAGATGGTGTGGAAACAGAATTGAAGACACTTTCTACCGAGGAAGCGCAGCAGTTCATCGCAGACGGATATTTTGATCCAACGACTTCCCTTCCAAAAATTGATGCATCTCTTTCTTTTGTTTTAGCAAAGAAAGGGCGTAAAGCAATTATCACAAATCTTTCCAAGGCTAAAGAAGGAATTCGTGGAAAAGTCGGAACTGTCATCGAATCATAAAATCATATTATTAAAGGGGCTGTTAGCGGCAGCATAATTAATGATATCAAAAAACGGAGAAAGCAAAACGCCTCTCCGTTTTTTAGTATTAATTATTTCCAGCTTAATTCGTAGTATCCACTACTCTTCTTTGTATTACGCTCAACTTTCAAATAGTATGTTCCTTTATTAGCCTTCTGGAATGTTGAACCATAAGTAACTTTAAATGTATTTGTTCCGGTTCCTATAGCTGCAGCACTGTCAATTCTCTTTCCTTTGGAATTGTATAATGAAATTTTCAAATCATTCTGTTCTGCGACTTTAATTATAATTGTAAGAGCTTTTTTCTTCTTTAATTTTAATTTGTACCAATCACCTTTTTCGCCAATCTGTACTGTTCCTTTTGCTGCTTTCTTAGCCTTTAATGCTTTAGCTTTCTTTTTTGACTTTCCACTCTTTTCCTTTACAACTTTCTGGTTCACGGATAATAAATGAATTTCACCTGAGTACAAAGCAGACACTTTAACATAATATGTCTGTCCCTTCTTTACAGCATAGATTGTAGTCCATTTATTTGTGGATGATAAATATTCTTTTTCAGAAATAACTGACTTCTTAGAATTTAAGAATTCAGAATAACAACCATATTTTCCCGGAGCACTTACTGTAACAAATCCTGTAGCTTTTGCAGTATACTTAAAGTACTGAACATCAGAATTGCTCTTTGCAGCAAGGAAATATTTTTTTCCGGACGTAACAGTCTTTTCTGAATTAGAAACATAAATCATGGAAATCGTTGCTGAATTAGTATATGTCTCCTTGTATGAATTAGAAGATATTTTCAAATAATATGTTCCTGCTTTTTCAGCATTAAAATGACCAGTTGTTTGTTTTTCTCCTACATAAACACTTTCATAGAAAGTTGTTGTCTGATCACAAGCCTGATCCTTAAATACTGCAAACCAAGCATCTTTTTCAATACTACAATTTGTAACATCAATAAAAACAACTCCCGGTTTCTTAACAACTAAAGGAATAATGTATCCCTGAGTTGTATCTGTAATCTTATCATTCTGATTCCAAGTATAACTTCTAACCGTATAAGCATCACCATATGCTACATCTTCCTTCAATGTTACCGCTGGTTCCATAGCGGAAACCATCGATGTTGCTCCTAATGTCATCATAGCCATGGCAGCTAAAACGACAATGCTTCTCAATAACTTTTTCATTTTTTCATTCTCCTTAAAAATATATTTTTATTATAAGCTCGCCTCTAATGTGTTGCGAATCGCTTTAATAAACTCTTCTGTGTTCAGCTTTTTCTTGTTTTCCAATGTAGAAATCAAGTATAAGTCTCCAGTCATTTCCCCGTTTTCGATGGTATCAATACAAGCTTTTTCTAACTTATCAGCAAACGCCTGAAGTTCCGGAAGATTATCTAACTCTCCACGCTTTCTTAATCCACCGGTCCATGCAAAGATGGTTGCGATTGGATTTGTGGAAGTTTCTTCTCCCTTTAAGTGCTTGTAATAATGTCTCTGAACTGTTCCATGTGCTGCTTCATATTCGTAATATCCCTGAGGAGAAGCAAGAACAGATGTCATCATGGATAAAGATCCAAATGCTGTGGCAACCATGTCAGACATCACGTCACCATCGTAGTTCTTACATGCCCAGATATATCCACCTTCAGAACGCATAACTCTTGCTACAGCGTCATCAATTAATGTGTAAAAGTATTCGATACCGGCAGCATCAAATTTTTCCTTGTATTCAGCTTCAAAAATTTCAGCGAATACATCCTTAAAAGTATGATCATACTTCTTAGAAATTGTATCTTTTGTTGCAAACCATAAATCCTGCTTTGTATCCAATGCATAGTTGAAACAGCTTCTTGCAAAACTTTCAATGGATTCATTTAAGTTATGCATCCCCTGAATGATTCCAGGTCCTGCAAAATTATGAATCACTTCTCTTTCTTCTTCACCGGCTTCATTTGTATAAACAAGTTCTGCTTTTCCAGCTGCTGGAATTTTCATTTCAACACCCTTATATACATCACCGTATGCATGTCTTGCAATGGTGATAGGTTTTGTCCAGTTCTTTACATATGGTTCAATTCCCTTAACGATAATAGGCGCTCTAAATACAGTTCCATCTAAAATCGCACGGATTGTTCCGTTCGGGCTCTTCCACATTTCTTTTAAGTTATATTCCGGCATACGTGCTGCATTTGGAGTAATCGTTGCACATTTTACTGCAACACCATACTTCTTTGTTGCTTCTGCGGAATCAAAAGTAACCTGATCATCGGTTTCGTTTCTATGAACTAATCCTAAATCATAATACTCTGTCTTTAAGTCCACGAAAGGTAAAAGCAATTCATCCTTGATTAATTTCCAGAGAATTCTTGTCATTTCATCCCCGTCCATTTCAACCAATGGAGTCGTCATCTTAATCTTTTCCATTTTTCTATTGTTCCTCCTTTATTTTCAGATACAAAATATCTTTCTTCCTGACAGTTTGGTTGTAGTACCTGCCTATTTAACCCAATAAATTATATCTGAAATCGGCAATTATAGCAATACCGTTTTCGTATATTTATTCATTCTGATGCAAGAATATCCATTGTACCTGTTTCCATCAAATTCGGTTCATAATTCCCTTCAGATGGACTCTGCCATACCCTTGGAACCCCTGGTTTGTACCGATAGGAAGTGCTGTTCTTTTCAGAATTTTTTTACACTCATCATTGCTAAGTTTGGGATTTTTCTGTAACATCAAGGCAATGATTCCGGAAATAATTGGTGTTGCCATAGATGTTCCCGTTTTTGCCTCATATCTCCGTCCCTTTTTCCACCGATTGGAACAACTCTGAATTTTATATGCCGGTGCTACAATATCCGGTTTCTGAATATTCGCCATAGGGTTTCCCCTTCCGGAATAATTTTTCTTATAAATCCCATTCACCATTGCGCCCAAATCATCATCCTGTGCACCGACGGTTATTACCTTTTCACATCTTCCCGGAACAGCAATGGAATTTTCTTCCGGACCATTATTTCCTGCCGAAGCCACAACCACATATCCCAGATTCCATAGCTCCCTTACCGCTTTCATCAAAATCCAATCCTCAGGTTTTCCCGTATATCTGGCACCAAATGATAAATTCACAACACGGATTCCGTATTGGAATCCCCAATCTATAATCCAATGAATTCCTTCAAGGACATTTTCCAGATTTCCATTTCCCTGTTCATTCAGAACTTTTAAGGAAACAATCTTTGCCTCTGGTGCAATCCCCCGGTATATTCCCCTAGATAAAAAACCATTTCCTGCAATTATTCCACTAACATGGGTTCCATGTCCCATATCATCATAGGGTTCTTTCTTATTATTTACAAAATCCTGAAACACCATAACCTGTTTTCTTAAATCCGGGTGCATACTGATTCCGCTATCCAAAACGGCAACCGTAATTCCTTTTCCGGTCAGTCCCTTTCGTTCCAATTCCTCAACTCCCAGATTTTTCCTAACTTTTTTCATACGCGCTCACTGTTCTTTCTTGTTTTTTCCTATGATTTAATATATGAGCTCTTCAAAAAGATGTTTTCAGGAACATTTGTAACACCCTTTCTACTTTTGCATAAACTTTAGTGTAAATAAAAATTTTCAGGAGAACAAAATGAGTGATTTAGCTGCTACGAACTGTGGATGCGGATGTGACGGAGGAAATAACTGTCTGCTTCTTATCTTGATCTTATTGTGCTGCGGTAATGGGAATGGAATCGGAGGCATTGGCAACGGAAATGACAGTTGCTGTTCCTTAGTTTGGATCATTCTCTTATTAAGCTGCTGTTGCGGTAATGGAAATAATGGAATTTTTGGAAATGGCAGTTGCGGTTGCTAATTCTTTTCTACCATAATCTATGGTGTATTATTTTCACGCCTACTGCATAAAATGAAACAAAACCGGTTCATAAGGAATTACAGTCTATGGGATTACAGACTTCAAAATTGACAAGATTTGATTCAGAACTTACCAGTCCCACCATGCAAATGGTAAAAGCTGTAATTCCTTTTATTGATCCGAAATTAGCTAATCCTTTAGGAATTCTGATTAAATTTCAGGAATTGCAAAACGCTGCCCGGTTTAATCCGTCAAACATCACTTCTTCCACTTCTTCCGGTGGGAAATCCCAATCAGAAAGCATGCTTTCTGCCTTAAAGGATTTTCTTGGTGAAGAAGATCAGGAACAATTGGAAATGATTCTTTCCATGATGGAATTATTGCAAACCATGAATCCGGAAGACTTTAATATGGACTTTATGGATTTTGCAATGAACAATATGAATTAGGGAGGTTCTATGAACAATCAGTGGATGGACCATCCGGTCCTAAACAATATTTCGGAAGAGAAAATGAATATTTTATCTCACATCATTAACGGTGCCAAAGGAATGGAGCCAAAGCAAATGCTTACATACTTCATTCAACAATCCGGTCAGGCTGCCAGTCAGGGCGTGACTTTTTCCGATGAGGAAACAAACCTGATTTTAGATGTCATTACCGCCGATATGTCTCAAGCAGATAAGAAAAGAGTACAAACCATACAACGAATGGTTCAGATTATGTCGAAACGAAACAAAACCCGGGAGAATTAACTCCCGGGTTTCTTAAAGAACTTTTATTATTTTGTTAATACCTGCATTTCCCAAATAGAATATCCATATCCAGTTCCACGTCTGATACCCTGTAATTTTACATAGCGGGCATTTACTTCCTGGAAAGAATTTTGATCCAAACCACCGTCTCCGTTTCTAACTTCCTTTACCGGAGTCCAGTTCTGTCCATCGGTTGATACTAAGATATCATAATCTGCACCAAATGCTGTCTCCCACTGAATATTCACACGATTAATGGTATACGCCTGTCCTAAATCCAAGGACATCCATGCATTGTCATCAAAAGTTGAAGACCAACGGGTTCCATCATTTCCGTCTACAGCGTATCTGGCATGGGTTCCTGCGCCTTCAGAGCCGGACTGAGATGCATCTGCATTCAAAGCCACATTGGTTCCGGAAGGTGTCGTACCAACATCTGGCTGTGTAGATCCACCACCCTGATTTGGATTATCTCCGGCAGTCAGTACCTGTACTTCCCAAATAGAATATCCATATCCGGTTCCACGAGTGATTCCCTGAATCTTAACGTAACGTGCATTGACTGTGTCGAACGGAATATCATCATGTCCACCATCTTGATTTGTCATATTCTTAACTGTCTGCCAGTTTTCTCCATTTTCTGATACCTGAATGTCATAATCTTTTCCGTATGCATTTTCCCATTGAATCACTACACGATTGATTGCATAGGTCTGACCTAAGTCAATGCTCATCCATTCATTATCTGTAAATGCAGAAGCCCAACGGGTTCCCAGATCACCATCCACTGCAAATCTTGCTTCCGTTGCACCATTTTCTGAAGAAGACTGATCCGCATCTGCGTTTAAGGCAACATTGGTTCCTTCCACTGGTCCACTTCCACCGCCATTATTTCCCTGTCCGGTGTATACTTCCATTTCCCAAAGGGAATATCCGTATCCGGTAGCACGATGGATTCCTTTGATTCTAACATATCTTGCTGTAATATCTGAGATTGGATTAATATCTTCTCCACCGTCAGAATTTCTAACTTCCTTCACGGTTGACCATGAGTCTGCATCTTCGGATACCTGAATGTCATAATCCTTTCCATATGCATTTTCCCATTTCAATACAACCTTGTTAATATTATAGCTCTTTTCCAAATCCACATAAATCCATTCATCATCTGTAAATAAGGAAGACCATCTGGTTCCTTCTTCTCCATCCACTGCAGCATTTGCAGAAACATTTGCGCCCTCTTGACTGGATGCTACCGCATTTTTGCCTAAAGCTACATTGGATGATGGTAATGTTGGATTAACCGGAGGAATGATCGGAGGATTTTCATGTTCTTCTCCATCACTGTTAAACAATCTTACTTCGAATAAGGATACTCCATATCCTGTTAAACGTTCTGTAGAGTAAAGTCTTACATATCTGGCTGTAGTGACGTTACTGAAAGCAATGGACTCTAATCCGTTTCCTCTCTTTTCATCACCAAATCCCTGTCCACCTTTACCAAGTTTCTGAGTAAATACTGTTGTCCAATTTACCTTGTCATTTGAAGTCTGAATTGTATACTTCTTAGATGCAGCACCTTCCCAATATAATTTAATTCCGCCAATTTCCTGTGATTCCTTTAAGTCAATTGTGAAGAACTGTGGGTCTGAAGCCAGAGATTCCCAACGACTTGCATAATCCTTGTCAATCATGTGTGCAGCTGCACCATCCGCATTACTTTCGGAAGAAACATCAATGACTTCTGCCTGAGACAAATCAATTTCCGGGTAACCTGTCAAATCTGCCTTTGTCAAATCATCTGATTCTGCTACCGGTGGCTTTGTTCCCTGCCGGTAAATCTTTGTATAGTTAATGTTAAATCCTCCATCAACAAAGAGGAGTTTTAATTTGTAAGTTCCTTTCTTTAAGTGAATGGTTCCGTTTGCCTTAACGTTCTTCCATTCATTGGTTTCATTTCCAAGAACAGTTGTCAACTGATAATCCGAATCATTTTCTGTCTTAATACGAATTGCACTGTTCTTGTTCTGGTCTGTACACTGAACTCTGTAATCTACAACGTAGTCACCTTCCTGTGCAACATTTACTGTATACAGTAAAGCATCTCCGTCATCAATCCAGCCTACATATCCACCTTCCTGATCATTTCGATCCGGTTCACAGCTGAAGTTTGTATAATAATCTTCTGCTTCTAATACGCCCGGTACTTCACATACCGGATCATAATTATGAACCGGTTCAGCAGTAACTTTCTTACCATCCTTAACAGTCTTATCCTCATTCTTTGTAGGATCACAATCCACTGTCATATGTGCCGGAACTTTAACACTACCAAGGTTTCCGTTTGCATTCTTAAAGTGTACTGTAATCTCTTCATCGAATGGGTTCCAAACTTCTGCAGTATATTTCTTTGCTCCGTTTACAGTCTTTTCAAACACCTGGAAGCTTGTGTAATCACTTGCCCAGATGGATGTGCAGATGTCACCCTTCGCACACATATTCTGAATGTACCAATATGAGTTAAACATTTCATCGGTAGAAAGAACACCATCCACATAGTTTCCTTCTCCATTGATATGAGTTGTATATTCATTTGCCCATCTGCTTGCGGCACCGTTTGCATCACTTAATGCCATAAATGGCCAAAGGATATGGAACCATCCTTCAGGGTCTGTTGCTTCTTCACGAACCATCTTTTCCTGATATGCGGCTTCAACCTGTTCATATTCGTTCCAGATTCTTGTTACAGTATTCTTACGATAACCCATATATGTGATTGCCGGTGTTACAGGAAGTAAATGAATTCCCATAATACAGCAAGGGTTTCCTGAGAAATATGTTCCGTTGGTATAACCAAGTCCCCAAACCATTCCTGTATAAGGAAGAACATCACAATTTGCATCACCGTAAACGTCTTTGCCGTATCCCGGTGCCCAGTTATGACTGTCTAAGTTTGTTCCCTGATCCATGTTGAACCAGTACTGTTCGATGGCATCAATTTCTGACGTATATCCCCAGATTCCTGCATCTCTATATGTATTGTTTCCAGTAACAAGTCCCCAGAGGTAAAGTCCTGCCCAAGCAAAGGTAGCTTCAGAAGCAGATTCCTGATTGTTACCACTATTGTTGTCACCATATCCACCTGCCCAGGAATGACTTTCATAAACATCAAAGTTTCTCATATATGGAAGCTTGTCGTCATTCTTGTTAGGATTCATACAGTCACGAATCAGAACTTCAATCATATCTCCATAGTCTTCTACGAACTGATGATCATAAGATCCTAATACCGCTGCTGGGAAAATGAAATATGCCCACAAGAAATGATGGTCTGATAAATTAATTGCCATACCATGATCTCCACCGTCACCACTAATTGCACCCCAGCTTGTATGATAGTACATATAATATGGATAATCTTCCGGTCCGTCATATGTGAGCCAGTTTTCCATGATCTTTCTTAATACACTGATTAATTTATCTCTTGTTTCATATTCTCCCAACTGATCTGCAATTAAGATACCCATTGCAATCGGATGGGATTTCTTGCCCTGCCAGTAAGGATCTGCTACCCAATAAGACTTTAATGCACTGTCTGTGAACTGATCCAGATATGCGTACATCCATTCAGTGTTATAGCTATCAGATTCGTCCGGTGTGGTATACTGCGGAATTACACCGTTAAATCTCTGGCTAAAGGAGAACTGATTTCCTTCATGAATTCTTAAATCACCACGTACGGATGAATAGTTTTTCCCGCTGACATAAGAGTCGTTAGAATATTTCCACTGATGTGGCATCATACACATAATTGTGGAATTTACAATCCCGTTTCCGGTTCTCTTCTGATCAACCGTTGCATGATATGTAGTAGTACAGGTTGCTGTACTTTCATTGTATGAATAATCAGCAACAGTATTTGTCACATAAGAATATGCATGCTTAAACATGAATTCTAACTGCTCTTTAGCCTGTGCATCATTTTTTGATGCAGCATTGGAAACGTTTTCAGTTGAAAGCAAAGAAATTGGCTCATCAACGCATAAAGCCCCAATTACCAGGTAGTTCTGATTGCTACCCAACTGAATCTTCAACTTGTTTCCAACACGATATACCTTTGAATTTTCAGGCATATACACACCATAGTAATGATACTGCTTCTTGTTTCCATCTCCAGGTGCTTCACTTTCATTTTCTGTTTCTACAGCAAAATGATCAATGGTAATCTGTCCATTTTCATCTTCTAATATTTCATTTCCATTCTTATCAAAGAACTTCACAATATTGTTTACATTTAACTCGACAGCATTTCTATCTGTGAAAGAGTTATATACAAAAGGAGATCCCTTTACTAACGTGGAAAGCATTTTCGGTGTATCATTATCACTGAAAGCAACGTTTACAGACCAGTCACCATAACTATCTAATTTCGCTGATGTCTTTCCTGTAATGTTTGATGCTCCAACGGTAATATCTTTATACTTACTGTCGGCACCCATACCACCATTTTCTGTTCTGGAGTAAAAGCCATCTGCATAGTACATTCCAAGTCCCGTCTTTGAATAGCTGTATGCCATTGGAAGTGCAGGCATGGTATCACTGTACTTTGTATAAATGATGGATGTCCACCAGTCATTGGATGGAATTGCCTTTGTTACATTAGCGGTTACATATTTTGGT
>CACXEU010000017.1 GCA_902766735.1 uncultured Lachnospiraceae bacterium | reverse complement strand
CTTACTCCCCCTATTTTAAACGACAATACTCCAAGCTCTCTCATTTCCGGATTACAGGAACCCATCACAAAGCCTTCACCAAAGTTTATGGCATCCAGCAGAGCCGGCATATTATTGTAATGATCAAAGTAAAAGGAAAAATCACTGGCAGACAGATTTAAAGCGGTATCAAATAGTGCCACAACCGACTCCTTGGAATAAGTTCTCTCAGAATACGAAATATGTAACATATCCCTTTGCCCTTGTCTTCCAGAATTTGATAATATATTTAACGCTCCCTGCGCTCTTTTTACTTTCTGAACTTCTATGCTATACTGTCCTGACTGATAAATATCTGCTACGTTCCTTACCATACCGTTCTCTCTTTCTATTTCTATGATTTCACATCAAAACTTACCCCCATTGGTGCAGGCGTACCCAAAGCGGCAGATACAACACTTTGTGTGACAGCTTTTACATCCGTCCCAGTAGCACTTATGGTATATTCCCCTGATTCTGTCCTTACTTCTTCAGCCGCTCTTTTTTCTGCCCGTTTCTCTGCCGCTTTTTCTTCATCTGCTTTTTTCTCTGCTTTCTTTTCCTCTTTCCTTTTCTCAAGTCTTTCTTCAAGTTCTTTCCTTACTATTTCTGTTCCCGGATCAGCTTCCACCTGCGTACACAATTCAGCGGTCATACTATCATATCCGTTTATGGTAATATTGTAACTTAATATCTTTGCTCCCCTTGCAGCCACTTGAGCCTTCGTCTTTTCAACCGTTTCAGGAATGAGTTTCAGATTATACTCTAACCATTCTGCTTTTTTCTCGTCACCTGCTGCTTCACTAAAAAAGGAACTGTTATTCGTTTTCAACGCTATTTATATTCAGTGTAGCTACTACTGCTTTTGCATCATCTGGTTTAATCATAATGTTTACTTTACTTTTACTTTCTTGTCTGCCTACTAAAACTTCCAGTTCTTCATCTGATAATATTCTTTCAAAATCCAATCCTTTTTCTTTAAAATACTTTTCCCACTTTGAAACTTCCTCAATATCACTTCCCGTAATATAACCATCTGCCATCGCATTTATAATCTCTGTATACATATTAGTATCATTTATTGAATATCTAATATTCCAACTTTTTGATGGTTCTGCATTATCCATATAACTCAATCCATTACAGGCAATCACCATAATTCCGTTTTCTGTTCTTACAACCAGTCCTGCAACTTCAGCTTCTGCCAATCCCATTGCTACACCATCTGATTTTACAAGACTGGGATATTTTTCTTTATATACATCCGCTAATTCCTGCAACTGTTCCATTTGCTGCTCATTACTTATCAATACCCAAGAACCACCGCCTTCATTTCCTTTAACTTTCAAGCATTCAATGCCTGTGAACTCATTAATGTCAACTGTATAATTTTCATTTAAAGATACTGTTGGTATACTATCCACATCTAAAAACTGTTCTAATGCTCCTATAAGCTCGCTATCGGCAGGCATGACATCCATCAATTCACCAAACGGATCTTTGGATACAATATAATTTTTATCTGTATTACAATTTGTTTGTACAGTTGTTGTATTTGGATTGAAAACAAATGATTTATTGAGCATCTTGTCATATATCTGCCAATATCCTTCTATTTCATCAGAACCATCAATTGAATACCGCTCGGTATCAACCTTTTGAACGACTTTTCTTGAATCTTTTGTAAGATTATTTACACTAAATTTTGAGCCTAAATTTTTCATGAGCGAATACGCATCATATGTTGAAAGTCCCTTTTGCACTTTTGCAAAGTTAGAGCTATTTGAAGAACCTCCTATCTCATTTAACATGATTTGGGAATGGTTATTATTCCTCTTCTTTGATAACTCCATTTTTCTATATATGCCTTGCGAATTGTTTATCTGAATATTCATATTACTATCTCCTGATATACTCCTGATATACACTTAATTATTTAATAAAGCCTTATGCGCCTCTGCGTAATTGGGTGTAAAGATTATATCTGTATATCCAATGTGCTGCCCGAAAATGGCTTTTTCACAAAGG
>CACXEU010000016.1 GCA_902766735.1 uncultured Lachnospiraceae bacterium | reverse complement strand
TTAATGGAAAAGCAAAAGTATATTATGTTGATGAAAACACAGGAACATATGTATTTTATAGAAAGAAAGGAAAAAAATGGAAATTAATAGATTTTGAGACTGTTTGGTCAGAGGATGGAAGTGCTTCAGAGATTACTTTTCCAATCTATTTTCATTGATATGATATTAAAAGAGAGTAGTAATAATTGTTATTCAAAAGTTATAATAGCAATTGAAAACAAGGAAGAAATGGATAATGATATTCTTGATGTATTGTTATTGTAATAATAATCCTATTATGTATACCGACCCATCAGGGTATATTGCTATAGCAGATGATATTGCATTTTTGGGTATTACATTATTGGCAATATCATTTATCACATATGCGTCATACATTTCAGCTCAGCAGTTTAGTCGATATAGTCAAGATTTTTATAGAGGAATCCAAAAATCTTTGAGTCAGACGTGGAATTGGATAACTATTTTATTTAAATCTGCTACACAAGTAGTTAATAAAGCAATAAAAAAATGTTACTAAAGCCCGAGAAATTATAAGAAAGAAAAGAAATAATGATTATTATTGGATTGCATCGCAGGTGACATATGGTAGAAAGAATATAAGAAAAACTACATATTTCCCTTGTATACCAATATCAAAAGCACGGGCTATATCGTATGTAAAATATGGAGGAAATGTATTTGCTGATTCACAAGTTGCTGCAAGAAGACTTGCAGTATCTGCTGGCAATGGTGCAAATCCAGTAGGTCCGGAAAAGCATGGGGGAAGTGAATTAATTTGTTAGAGATATTTATTAATAAAAAGAAATACAATTCATTTATCAATTACGCGATAGACACAAGTGATTCATTAAGTATTGTTTTGGCAAAGGATGAAATTGATAGTTCACAATACATATTTCAAAATTCAAAAAGAGTAGTTTTGGGCTTTGTTCCAAATTAAAATGTAGAAATTGCTCTGATATGTTGTAAATACAGCGGAGTATATTCCAAATTAAATTGTAAAGAGACAATTAGAACAATATCAAGGGATTAGGTGTATCAAAAAATCACTGCAGTCCATTTGTCGTGTAAAAAGAAATGTAGTATAATTGAAAAGAACGATGGAAATCAAGAGGACGGATAAAAAATACAGAAGGAGGTATTCGAATGAAAAAAGTATTATCGTTTTTTTTGGTTGCAGTAATGATTGTTACATCAATTTCTTTTATGCCGGTAGTGGCAAAGGCAGAAGATAATAAATGTGGTGATGATATTACGTGGAGTTGGGATGGAAGAACCCATACACTGACATTGACTGGTACCGGAGAAATGTACAACTATGATTATGGCTCTGCACACCCGAAAGTTCCGGGATGGGCTAGTTATGAAATTGAAAACTTGTACATCGGTGAAGGAATTACAAGCATTGGAGATTTGGCGTTTTATCAGAAATCTAAAATCATAGGATTAACCTTACCGACGACTATTCGGAAAATAGGAAAAAGATCCTTTTACGGATTGACAAAAATTACGGGGGTATATCTTCCATATGGTGTTGAGAAAGTTGGCGAGTTTGCGTTTGCGGAAGTAGGAAAAGATAGTTATAGTGGTGTCATGGTAAATATTCCGTCAACACTGACTACTTTTGAAACGAGTGCATTTTATGATGCGAATATTCGTGAAATACATTATTGCGGAGAAATGATTACATCACAGGTTAAGGAGGCATTGAAGTCATCAGCAACACCAGATAAGGTATTAGATGAAAGTCACAACTATCAAAGCGAAACCATTCTTGGAACTTTTGGAAAGGATGGACTGAAAGGAGAAGGTATCTGTACCCGCTGCCATAGTGTGAAACCAAATTCATCTGTTGAAACTATTCCGATGTTAATGGATCCAATTGTTTCTCCACAGAACGTAGTGTATGATGGACAGCCACATAAACCTTCTGTAGCTGTATTCAATTCAGAAAACAAATTGTGTAATCCTACGATTATTAATTTTCATGGAGCAGAGTTTATTGATGCAGGAACTTATACCATATCATTAAACTATTCAGGGAATTCTTTGTATACAGGATTGAAAACGGTTGAATATGTGATTGCACCGGCACCAAAAGCAGTAGAGGTGAAATTAGACAAGGTTTCTTTTGATTATACAGGAAAAGTTCAGAAGCCTGTTGCTACAGTAACTTCTGAAGGAAAAGCATTAGCAACGGAAGAATATGACATTGCAATGCCTGAAAGTGCTGATGCTGGAAAATATACGGTAACGGTTCAGTTGAAAGGAAACTTTGCCGGAACAGCGAAAGCAACGTATGAAATTAAGAAAGCAACCCAGTCACCAAAGATTGTTGCAAAAAAGAAAACTGTAAAAGCAAAGAAGTTAAAGAAGAAAAAAATGTCTGTGAGAAAGACAATTTCCGTGAAAAATGGAATTGGATTAATTGGTTATAAGAAAGTGAAGAAAGGATCTTCTAAGAAATTATCAATCAATAAGAAAAACGGAACGATTACAGTGAAGAAGGGAACAAAAAAAGGAACGTATAAGATTAAGGTTAATGTTTTTGTTTCCGGAGATAAGAATTATCAACCAATTTCCAAAGTGGTTACTGTGAAAATTAAAGTGAAATAGAGAGACAATCATAATAAATCCATCTAACTAGACAGAAATGTTTTGTTAGGTGGATTTTATTTGTATGTACTCTCCAGCAACATGTTTAAATTGTTGAAAAAAAGGAAATGATAAAAAATAGTTGTTGACAAAACAAAATAGATTGTGTACAATTCAATCAAATAAAACAAGTTGCGCACAATTTAATTGGAAAGGAGTAATATTATGAGTATTTATGATTACACAGTAAAGGATATTATGGGAAACGATGTGAGCTTAGATGAATTCAAAGGAAAGGTTCTTCTAATTGTGAACACAGCTACAGGATGTGGCTTCACACCACAGTATGAAGGATTACAGAAAATGTATGATGATTATAAGGATCAGGGATTTGAAATCTTAGATTTCCCTTGTAATCAATTTGGAAATCAGGCACCTGGCACAGAAGGGGAAATCGTTAGTTTCTGCCAGGCAAGATATAATGTTTCCTTTAGACAGTTTAAAAAGATTGAAGTCAATGGTGAAAATGAAGAACCATTGTATACATTCTTAAAGAAGCAGCAGGGGGGCACATTGGGAAGTAAGATTAAATGGAATTTTACAAAGTTCCTTGTAGATAGAGATGGTAATGTTGTGGAACGTTTTGCTCCGACAACTACACCGGAAAAGATTGTTGCGAAGATGAAAAAACTCGGACTACTTCAGTAAATATACAGTTCAGCCACCACAGCGCCCCAACCGCTGTGGCGCCAGAACAGTACCAATAATACAGTCCAGCCACCACAGCGATTCGTAAAACGGTGACTGCGTCACCGGTCATTTGCTTCGCAAATGAGTTTTACTCATCGATGTGGCGCTCCGCGCATAAGAAAGCATCCCCTCAACCACAAAAGATTGCGAGCAATCTTTCTGTGGCTTCGGGGATGTTTCTTGTGGCTGAACTGTTGCAAGAAAACGTTTTTTTGTTATAATGAATTTAGATGATTTTTTACATGAGAAGAGGTTAGTTATGGAATATAAATATAAGACACAATCTGTTTGTGCAATGCAGATTAAGTTTGATATTGATGATGATGTGATTTCAAATATTGAGTTTATGGGAGGATGCAACGGTAATCTGAAAGCAATTTCTAAGTTGGTCGATGGATGGACTGTAGAACAGATTGAAGAAAAACTTCTTGGAAATACATGTGGGATGAGACCGACGTCTTGTGCGGATCAGTTGGCGAAGGCTGTTCGTAAGGCGTATAATGAGTCTCAGAAATAGAACTGTAATTGGAAAGAGGTAAGGTTATGGGAAAAAGCGAATATGATTGTTTGAAATTAGAAAATCAAATCTGCTTTCCGCTGTATGCCTGTGCGAAAGAGGTTGTGCGGAAATACAAACCTTTTTTAGATGAACTGGACTTAACATATACCCAGTATATTGCCATGATGGTTATGTGGGAGCACAAGCAGCTGAACGTGAAAGAACTTGGAAAGTATTTGTATCTGGATTCAGGAACGTTGACTCCATTGCTTCGAAAATTAGAAGCGAAGGGGTATGTGGAGCGAAAACGTGCTGAAAAAGATGAAAGAAATCTGATTGTTACCCTTACAAAAGAGGGAGAAAACTTAAAGAAAAAGGCTAAATGCGTACCGGAAAAAATGGGACAGTGTGTTGCGCTGTCGCCGGAAGAAGCAGGGCAATTATATCAATTACTATATAAAATTCTTGGACAATAAACGAATATGAGGTAAAGCCTATGAACGGACGATCTTTTTATGAGCAAAAACTGGCCGATGAGAATGCAGTTTACTTTGAGACGAAGTACGCAGATGGAACGGTGGATGTCAGTGAGGAACTACAGGATGCCATTAATACTGTTTTGAAAAAAGCAGGTTATGGTGTCCTTTTTGTGCCTTCGGGAACTTATTTGTTATCAAAGATGATAATGATTCCTAAGGCTGTTAGAATTATTGGATATGGAGATACCAGACCGAAATTTGTATTGGAGGATCATGCTCCGGGATTTAATCAACCGGATCAGAATGCAAAGGGAGGCTACAGGTATCTTTTTTGGTTTGTTAGCGAAATCGTGGAAGAGATGGATGAAAGCCATGATGCAAATCCTGGAACCTTTTACAGTGCCATGTCCAATGTGGAAGTGTTCCTGGGACGGGGAAATGACTATGCAGTGGCATTTCGTACCCATTACGCACAACATTGTTTTCTGAATCACATTGATATTCACATAGAATCTGGAATGGCTGGAATCTATGATGTGGGAAATGAAATCGAAGATGTAACTTTTTATGGAGGACAGTACGGAATTATTTCCACAAAATGTTCTCCGGGTTGGCCTTTTGTTATGGTGGATTGTCGCTTCTCAAATCAGAAGCAGTCAGCTATTCGTTCCAGAGAAGTTGGCTGGAATGTGATTCGAACTCATTGCAAGCACACTTCAAACTTTATTGAAGTGGAAGATGGATATTTTGAAAAAATATATATAGAAGATTCTGTTTTTGAAGATATGAACAGCATTCTGAATGTCGCCCTGGATCAGAATTCCTTGACCCAGATTAACATCAGAAACTGCCAGCTGAAATCTTTAGAAAATGTAGCAGAGTATAAAGATACCGGAAGAAATATTCCAGTAGAGGATTATCAGTGTATGGTAAAAAGATACGTTCATGGAATCATGGTGTCCGATATCTATCCGGAAAAACAGATTCATGATCAGATTTACCGATTTGCTGAGGAAATCAATTATGAAATTTTGAAGACAGATATTCCGCAGTTACCACCAATGAAGTCATGGGTGAACGTGAAAGAGCAGGGTGTTTGTGGAGATGGTGTTACCGATGACACGGAAAAAATTCAGGAATTGGCAGAACAGTATGATTGCTTGTATTTTCCACAAGGGGATTACCGCTTGACGGATACGATTACATTAAAAGACGGAAACATCCTGATTGGAATGAATCCGATTTCCACAAGGATTTTTATTGAGGATAATACGGAAAATTTTGCGGGATTTGGTACGGTGAAACCATTGATTCAGACCTCCAGAGGATTCCATATTCTGATGGGATTGGGGATTGATGCCGGAGCCAGAAATCCGAGAGCCTGTGGCATTCTTTGGAAAGGTAACGGAAGTTCCTATATGAATGACGTGAAGTTCCTGGGAGGACATGGCTACCTGGTAAAAATGACCGGTGAGTTTGATATGCCATATGATGAAGGCCGGGTACGGGATATTGATTTTAATCGCGTATGGGATTATCAATATCCGAGCTTGATTATTGAAGGCGGTGGGGTGTTTAAGGATGTATGGTCTGCCAGCCCATATGCTAGTGCGGGTTTGCTGATTCAAGAAAACAGAGAGCCGGTAAAGATTTATTGCTTATCTCTGGAACATCATGCCAGATGTGAACTTCGAATGAGAAATGCAAATCATGTCACGATTTATGGATTCCAGAGTGAGGAGGAAAAGGCAGAAGGGGAATACGCCCTTCCGATTGAATTAATAGAATGTAAGAACATTACTTTTGCAACGACTTATTGTTTCAGAACGGTTTTCGTTCAGACGCCGTTTGACTATTGTGTGAAGACGTGGAATTGTGAAAAAATCAAATTCTTAAATGTACATAACTATTCTCAGATGAAATACACCATCAATAATTTCCTGTTGGATGTAAACAGTGGTGTAGAAATCAGACCATGGCAGGCAGCTGTGATAGAAGTGACAGGAAAGGCGGAAGCAAAGAATCAAAAATATGTGGCAAAAGACGACGAACCGAGAGAACAGCAGGAAGTCAAAGTGCCAATTATAGGAAAGATGCAGAGTACATCCCGAGAAGCGGTGAAGTTATATTCCGGTTTTCGTTTTGCAGATGGTGGAAATTGCGATGGCAAAGGAAATTTTTATTTCCTGGATAGCATGGCAAAGAAGATTTACAAGGTAGATGCGGAAACGCTGGAATTATCCTTGTATTTCGAATCGCCGTATAAAATCAATTCCCTGGGATTTGACTTGAGAGATAATATCGTTGTTGTGGGAGAATATGCGATTCCGGAAGGCGCAACCAGACGAGGAAAGTCGGTTCTTAATGAATTGCCACCGGATTCCTACGGAACGTCCTACGGATATTGGTATAACAGCCAGGCGCAGATTATTGTCTTTACCATAAAGGAACATAAGAAGATTGAAAAACTTCATAAAATCAATATTGGGGATGTGGAACCGGAACGTGTACTGATTCCGGGAAACCGCTGGAGAGATGGAAGCGATTATGCAGAGGTTGTACAATATAATCCGCAGAAAGCATTTTTGGCTCCGGATGGAGTGACAATTATTCCGTGTTATTACGATTTAATTCGTGCCACGAACTTGTCTCGCTCCAGACCGGGAAGAAAATTGTATTCTGTAGATGAAATGTATAAAAGAGTTTTCCGCTGTGATGTTCGAAAAGACGGATTGTTGGAAAATCCGGTTGTACTTATTAATGAGGGAGATTATAGAGTCAAGAAATTTAACGAGAAAATCTATGTGGGAGACGATCAAATTAAAGTGTATGATAATTCAAAGTATCTGGAGACGATTCCGGTTCCGGAACGCCCGACGACCTTTGACTTTGGCGGCTCAAAAAAGGATATCCTTTTTGTGACCACTGCCCATTCGCTTTATATGATAAAAATGTAAAACGGTTTAAGAGGAGAAAAAACAATGAGAAAATGGTTGGTAGTTTTATTGAGCGTGGCTATGGTAGCCTCGTTATCCGCATGCGGTGAAAAAAAGACAGAAACAAAAAAGGAAAGTAAAAAGAGCAATGTGGCTACTTCAAACAATGCCGGAAAATTGGAATATATTTCTGAAGGCGACGCAGTTACCGATGCATCTGTTTTTGGAGAAAACACTTATGTATTTTCCACAGAAGATGATATTAAGGATGTTCAGAGCAAGGTGGACGAAATCTATAAAAATCAGGAAGCAAACCAGTTTGGAGATGAACGTTATTCTATCATGTTTCTTCCGGGAGAATATGATAAGTCTTTAAAGGTAAATGTGGGTTACTACACACAAGTTTCTGGATTGGGGGTATCTCCGGAAGATACAAACATCCGCGGACTTTGGGTAAACGCAGACTGGATGTGGCACAATGCCACCTGTAACTTCTGGCGTGGAGCAGAAAACTTTACCATTGATGGTTATTGTATGTGGGCTAACTCCCAGGCAGTTTCCTTAAGAAGATTGAATTCTCACAATGGTGCAGTATTAAGCGACGGAGAAGGATGGTCCTCCGGTGGATTTATTGCGGATTCAAAATTCGAAGGAATGGTTTCTTCCGGTTCTCAGCAACAGTACCTGTTTAGAAATGATGACTGGAAGTATTTCGAAAATGGTGTTTGGAACATGGTATTTACCGGAGTAAATGTGAATAAGATTCCAATGGGGTCATGGCCATGGGCTCCGTATACCAGAGTGGAAAATACACCAATCATTCAGGAAAAGCCTTACCTCTGTTATGATGGAGAACATGGATACGGCGTGGTTCTTCCAGAAAGCAGAAAAGATTGTCAGGGAATTTCCTGGGAAGAAGGAGTTAACGGAAAGTTCTACAGCTTAAACACCTTCTATATTGCAGATCCAAAGAAGGATACCGCAGACACAATCAATGAGGCAATCAAGGACGGAAAGAATTTATTGCTGACTCCTGGAATTTACTCCTTAGATAAGGAAATCCAGGTTACAAATCCGGATACTATTGTATACGGAATGGGACTTGCAACCTTGGAAGCAGCAGAAGGCAATGCGTGCATGAAGATTGCTGATGTGGACGGCGTGAAAGTCTGTGGTCTGTTGTTTGACGCAGGAGAAAAAGAATCCGAGACATTATTGGAAATCGGTGAAAAAGATTGTGAAGAAGATCACTCTGAAAATCCTAGTGTATTCAGTGATGTGTACTTCAGAGTGGGTGGTGGAAAATATGCCGGAAAAGTTAAAAGTTGTGTGATTGTAAACAGCAACAATGTCATTGGTGACAATTTCTGGGTATGGCGTGCAGATCACTCCACAAACGTTGGTTGGGATATGAACACCGCACCAAACGGAATTATCATCAATGGTGATAATGTAACTATGTACGGACTTTTTGTAGAGCATTTTCAGGAATACCAGACAATCTGGAACGGTAACGGAGGAAGACTTTACTTCTATCAGAGTGAAATGCCATATGATGCACCGGATCAGAAGTCTTATATGAGTCATGATGGAAAGAAGAAAGGATATGCATCCTTTAAGATTGATGATAAGGTAACTGACTTCGAAGGTTATGGTTTAGGAATTTATTGTTACAATAGAGATGCAGAAGTTGAAATTGATTGTGGTGCGGAAGTACCGGATACAGATGGTGTAAAAATCCATAATGTTTGTACAGTGAAATTAAACGGAAAAGGAAAGATTAACCATGTAATCAATGAATCCGGTGATCCGACAGAGCGTGGTGGAAATGCCTGCAGAGTGATGGAATATGAAAATGGAATGAAAGAAGAGAATTAAAGGGAGGTAACCATGGTATTACAGGATACATATGTTTTAGCGAACGGAGTGAAAATCCCAAAAATTGGATTAGGAACATGGCAGGTTCCAGATGGGGAAGATGCTTATAATTCGGTAACCTATGCGCTTAGAAACGGTTATCGACATATTGATACAGCAGCAGCATACGGAAATGAAAAGAGTGTAGGAAAAGCAATAAAGGATTCAGGAATTCCGAGAGAAGAAATCTTTGTGACAACAAAGCTTCCGGCAGAATGTAAGGGCTATGATGTGGCAAAGAAATGCTTCGAGAAATCATTGGCAGATTTGGATATGGACTATATTGACTTATATTTAATCCATGCACCATGGCCATGGGATAAAATTGGAATGGATTGTACCGAAGGAAATATCGAGAGCTGGAAAGCAATGGAGGAAATTTACAAAAGTGGAAAGGTGAAAGCAATCGGCGTGTCAAACTTTGAACCGCAGCATTTACAGCCAATCTTAGATAACTGTGAGATTGTTCCGATGGTAAATCAGGTGAACTTCCATATTGGTTTGAGACAAGAAGCCATTGTTGATTTTTGTAAGCCGAAGAACATTCAAATTATGGCATATTCGCCATTGGCAACAGGTGGATTAGTAGAAGATGAATATGTAAAGAAGATTGCAGAAAAATATCAGGCTACGATTCCACAGATTTGTGTGCGTTACTGTATTCAGAAGGGGAATGTGGTGATTCCAAAATCCACAAAGGAAGAACGGATTATTTCCAATGTTCAGGTTGATTTCGAAATCAGCGATGAAGATATGGCATATTTAGATTTGAAATAAAAAAGAAAAACGAGGGCTCCTAAGAGTCCTCGTTTTCGTTTATACAGTCCATCCGCCGTCGACGGCAATAATTTGTCCTGTGATATAAGAACTGCCGGTTAATATGGAAAATGCAGCTTCTGCTACATCTTCGGGAGTGCCAATGCGACCGGCTGGGATTTCCTCCTGAATATCCAGTAAGTCTTCCGGGGTAAGGTGAGCATTCATTTTCGTGTCGATGATGCCACAAGCTAAAGCATTGACTTGAATGTTCGACGGTGCCAATTCCTTTGCCAGGGCTTTTGTAAAAGTATTAATAGCACCCTTAGTGGCAGAATAGGCGACCTCACACGAGGCACCACTGGTTCCCCAAACAGAGGAAATGTTTAAAATTTTCCCGTGTTGCTTTCTGAGAAAATCAGGAATGACTTCGCGGCTCAGAGCAACAGCAGAAGTGACATTGGTATTCCAAATTCGATTCCAGTCTTTTTCAGTCAAGTCCTGCAATAAGCCAACGACAGAAATGCCGGCATTATTAATCAGGAAATCTACGGTAAGTTTTCGGGAATGGATTTCTTCTATTAAAAGATGCGCGTTTTCAAATTGTGATAAGTCATAACTGAGATTTAGGTAATGAGGGCTGATTGCTTGCAAGGAATCGCCCGATTCCGGGTTTTTATGACTAATGCCAATAACATAATACCCTTCTTTTAAAAACTTTTCGGCAATTGCATGACCGATTCCACCGGATACACCGGTGATTAAAACTGTTTGCATAGAATAATCCTTTCTGAAAAAAGTGTTCACTTATTTTTCACATATTAATAATAAGATAACATAGAGGTTAGATAGTTTTCAATAAAAAGAAGAAAATGATTCCAAAGGAAAGTGCCTTAAATATGTGTGAAATTTGAAAAAACTGTTGACATAACAAATGAGAGTGATATAATGTAACATAATTGTAACATTTTAAATTGGATAAATACGGAGGTTTATTTATGAGACACAGTTACGCACGAAAGATTGCTAGTGGCGTAGTGATTACGAGTTTAGTAGTGACCAGCAGTATGACATCCTTTGCAAAGGAGCTGGAAACAGAAATTCCTAGTGTAGGTTCATCAGTATTGATTGATGAATACCTTGAAAACAATGGAACAGAAGATGATTTAGTTTCAATTCTTCCTGCAGAGCAGACTTATGTAGCAACGAAGGAAGGCGAAGAAACTCAAAATGATAATAAAACAAAGGAAGACGCTTTATTTAATGACATTGCGATTACATCAGTTGCAGGTGGTGAAGAAGATTACGTTAACGTAAGAAAGAAACCAAACGCTGATGCAAAGAGAGTCGGTAAGATTTTCAATAACTGCGGTGCGACAATTAAAGAAACCACAGCGGATGGATGGTACAAGGTAGTATCCGGAAACTGTGTAGGATACATTAAAGCAGAATTCTTTGTAACCGGTAGTGAAGCAAAGTCGATTGCTTTAGATAATGGATATGTTATTGCAGACATTAAGGATGCATTACATGTACGTGAAAAAGCAAATAAGGATTCAGACGTTGTAACAAACGTTTATGCGAATGAAAGATATACAGTAAAGAAATTCGATAGCACTGGTCAGTGGATTAAGATTAAAATCGGAGATGGTGTCAGTGGATGGATTTCAGCTGATTACGCTGATGTTTCTGTAAGTATGGAAACAGCCATGACCAATAAGGAAATCAAAGAGGAACAGCGTAGAATTAGAGAGGCGGAAGAAGCAGCTAGAAGAGCTGAAGAAGAAGCAAGAGCTGCAGAAGAAGCTGAAAGACAGGCTCAGGAAGAAGCTCGTCAGAATACTGGTGATACAGAATATAGTAACCCGTCAAACGATAACAATACATATAATGATTCAGATGATGATAATGATTCAAGTAGTTCCAATAATAACGGTAACTCCGGTGGAACAAGAAATTCCGGCGGTGGAAGTTCTCAGAAACAGAACTATGGAGACAATGGTTCCGGAGGAGCATCAGATGTAGTATCTTATGCAAAACAGTTCCTTGGAAACCCATATGTTTATGGAGGATCTAGTTTGACTAGTGGAACAGACTGTTCAGGATTCGTAATGTCCGTATATGCGCATTTCGGATATTCGTTGAACAGAGTATCTGCAGAACAGTCCAAGAATGGTCGTTCAGTATCCTTGAGTGAATTGCAGCCAGGTGACTTATTGTTCTATAACTATGATGGTTCTAGAATCAGTCACGTTGCAATGTACATTGGTGGTGGACAGATTATTCATGCTTCAACAGAAGAAACAGGTATCATCATTAGTGGTATGGGATCACCTTGTTGTGCAAGAAGAATTGTAGGATAATTATTAAGAGATTTGTAAAGACCTTCTGTGATATGCAGAAGGTCTTTTTGTGAAAAGGGAAGGGAAAGAAATGAATCAAATAATGTTTGCTGAAAATACTTTGGGAGGCTTTATATTTATGGATAGTCTTATATTTGTAGTGGCAGTTGGTTGCCTGGTATTTGCCTTTGTGGGAATTAAAAGGATCAAGAGTGGTAAACATTCTAGCCAATGGGAGACTACAACGGCAAAATTGGAGAAGGTTCTTTATAATCCAACAGCTGGCGTGGATAGAAGTGACGATTCACCGTATTCAGGAATGTATAAATATAAAGTGAAAGGAAAAGTATTTGATTATTATCCGAGTAATGTTTATGGAGTTGAAAAAGGTGTTCCGGAAGAAGTGGAAGTGATTTATAACGTTAACGAGCCGGAAAGGGTTTATCATGGAAAAATAAAGGATTATTTACTCCCACTTATTGTAGGCGTTTGTTTGTTATTGTTCTTTGTTTTTTGGACCTATAATGTCGTTGTTCATGGATTGCCGAAAGGATGATGGATGCGAACGAAAAAGAGCTAAAAAGGCGTTTTTAATAAAAATATTTTTAAAAGGGTTTAAAAAAATTGTCAAGGATTATTATTCAAAATGCACAAGTTTATGACTTCTTAACAAAACGTCTGTTCTTTACAAAAATCGACACAGATTTACATAAAAGGAAGAAAAAAAACGTGGATAATGTTAATAACTCGGTTAATAACCCATTTTATAAGGTGTTTTAACAGAAAAAATGATGTTAATAACTTGAAAAATGGATATTTATGTAAGAATGGGAAAAAAACGGGAAAATTGTGCAATGTCTACAAAATGATGAAAAAAAGTGGGAGAGTGGATGAATGAAATGCTTCTATAAGAGCGGAGGAACATTGCAATCGTCCAGAGCCGCCCAGCTCAAATACGCTGCGCTTCTTTTCACTGGGGCGTACTCTGTTCCGCAATGAATATTTGCAATCGTCCAGAGCCGCCCAGCTCAAATACGCTGCGCTTCTTTTCGCTGGGGC
>CACXEU010000015.1 GCA_902766735.1 uncultured Lachnospiraceae bacterium | reverse complement strand
GATGCACAGGTTATTGTAAGGGGATTACGTGCGGTTACAGATTTTGAATACGAACTTCAGATGTCTCAGACGAATATGGTTTTGGATCAGGAGATTGACACTATATTTTTCACTACCTGTTTAGAGTATTCTTATCTGAGCTCCAGTACAGTGAAGGAAGCGGCATTTTATGGTGCTGATATAAGTAGTTTTGTTCCTGAATCTGTTATTCATCAGGTATATGATAAAATAAAGGAAAAAAAGGAGAATAAAAATGAGTAGTAAAATTGAACAGATCATTACAGAAATTGAGGAATATATCGATAATTGTAAATTTCAGCCTTTATCTACATCAAAGATTATTGTAAATAAGGACGATATTGATGAGTTATTATCAGAATTGAGACTCAGAACTCCGGATGAAATTAAGAAATATCAGAAAATAATTGCGAATAAGGATGCCATCTTAAATGATGCAAAGGAAAGATCTGAAGCGATGGTTTCAGAAGCAACTGCACATATTAACCAGTTAGTTAGCGAACATGAAATTATGCAGAAAGCATATGCAGAAGCAAATGCCATCATTGAACAGGCTCAGAACGAAGCACAGGCTATTTTAGATTCCGCTACAACAGAAGCAAATGATTACAGAAATCGTGCAGTACAGTATACTGACGACATTCTTTCAAATGTTCAGAGTATTTTAACAACAGGAATTAGCAGCTTTGAAAATGCTCAGAATACAATGATTTCTTCTTTAAACAATTCATTGGATATTGTTTTGGAAAGCAGAAAAGAACTTGGTGCACAGGATGAAGATACTTCATCAGTGGCTGGTGACCAGGAGCTTAGTGAAGACAATGATATTTCATTAGATTTATTATAAGAATCAGAAGAAACTCCAACAGCATATGGTGCTGTTGGAGTTTTTGCGTCTAATAAAACAGAATTAGCAACAATAACAGGATAGCGGTTTGTTCCAATTTTCCGAGTATGTAGCATTTTTTAAAAATCGGTTCATTTAGAAAAGAAAAGCACTGAGCCATAGAGGATGCACCGCCGAAGACGGTACAAAGAAGGAGACTCCAGACTGTTGCTTTAGTCATCGGAAAAGAAGATAGGAAGGAAAGCCCGGAGGTTATTTCTAAAAGGGGACAGATTTTTGAAACCAATGGAAGGGGTAAGGTTTCAACCCACCGGGTAATCATCGTAAATAAAATAACGATAAAGGAGATTCGAACCAGAGCGTGAAAGGTATCATTAATTACATTGACTTTTTCTGGAATTTCACGATGAATCTCAGGCGAAAAATGATAAAAGAAATGATTGAGGATTCCACAGAGAATGGCAGGGAGATAGATGAAACAGATAATCTGAAATGAATCCAGAATGTTTTCGAGGCAAAAGCAGCCTAAATAGTTAATGACGAAAGAAAAACTACAGTTATTGCAAAAAGACGTGAGAAAAGCTGCCTCTTCAGTGGATAGACAACCCCTGTGATACAGGTGGCTGATATTCTTGGATGCTACTGGAAATCCACATAAAAAACCTGTTAAGATTGCAAAGGAACCATATTCTGTTACACCGAATAATTGATGAATCAGTGGATGAAGCAATTTTGAGAGTGTTTGACAGAGGTTTTCCCGAATCATATAGTTGGAAAGTAAAATCATTGGAAAGAGTGCAGGAATCACGTGATAAAAGCATAATTTCATTCCGGATACTACGGAGTCGGTAAAGACTACCGGTTTTGATAAAAGTAGAAGAATTGCAAGAATTGATAAACCAGTTAAAAAATATTTTTTCATAATTCCCTTTTTAATTATTTTATCTCTTTTTTTCGTTGATATGACTGAAACGGATTACAGTTTTCGAGGAAAATAGGGAAATAAGGATAAATTGAAAGCAAGTAGTTGAAATATTTTAGAAAATACAATAAAATGGTTTGGGTAAAGTTTAAGGTAAACATAACTTTTACAATAGATTAGAGTGATTGAGGGAGCAAATGATTATCGCACCGATTGCTAGCGGTAGTAGTGGAAATTGCATTTTTGTGGATGCAGGAGATGCGAAACTGCTGGTTGATACAGGAATCAGTAAAATACGAATCGAAAAAGGCTTAAGTGAATATGGAGTTAATCCACAGAATTTGGATGGCATCCTGATTACCCATGAACATTTGGATCATGTACAGGGATTGGGAGTGTTTCTTCGGAAATATGATGTTCCGGTTTACGCCACTCGAAAGACAATTGAAGCTATTTTTTTGAACGATAAGTTAGGAAAATTAGATGACAGTCTTTTTTTCTCGGTAGAAAAAGAACGGTTATTTTCCTTGAAGAATCTGATGATTCGTCCAATTGCCGTGAATCATGATGCGGCAGACCCGGTATGTTATCGATTTGATGAGCGTGAAAAGTCTTGTGCTGTCGTAACGGACTTAGGGATGTATGATTCAAAATTTGTATCGAAACTCCAGAACTTAGATACTGTCTTGATTGAGGCAAACTACGATATGAGAATGCTCCAGCTGGGACCTTATCCATATCATTTAAAGCAAAGAATCTGGGGTGAAAACGGGCATTTGTCCAATGAGTCCTGTGGAAGGCTTTTAAGCGATATTATGAGCCTAAAATTAAAGAATGTAATCTTAGGACATTTAAGTAAGGAAAACAATTATCCGGATTTAGCATATCATGCTGTCCGTAATGAAATAAATTTTGCAGACAATGATTATTCAGCAGAAATGCTTGATATCCACGTTGCAAAGCGAATGGAACCATCTTGTCTCATTGAGTTTTAGGAGGTAAAAATGAAAAAGACAATTATTACAGTTGTAGGAAAAGATACCGTAGGAATTATTGCAGGAGTGTGCTCTTATTTAGCAGAAAACAATGTAAATATTATGGACATATCTCAGACTATTGTTCAGGGATATTTCAATATGATGATGATTGTTGATTGTAACGATGCTACAAAATCAGCAGATGAATTAGCAGATGGATTAGAAGAATTAGGAAATAAGATTGGTGTTTCCATTAAAATGCAGCATGAAGATATTTTTAACAGTATGCACCGCATCTAATTGGAGGAAAAAATGATTAACAGATTTGAAGTAATTGAAACAAATAAAATGATTGATAATTACACTCTGGATGTACGTACCATTACTCTTGGTATTAGTCTTCTGGATTGTATCAGCGATGATTTAGATACCTTGAATCAGAATATCTATAATAAAATCAAAGGATTGGCAAAGAATCTTGTAAAGACAGGGGAAGAAATTTCAAAGAAATATGGGATTCCTATTGTAAACAAGAGAATTTCTGTTACTCCAATCGGATTAATTGGTGGTGCAGCATGTAAGACTCCGGATGATTTTGTGACTATTGCTAAGACTTTGGATAAGGTTGCAAAAGAAGTTGGAGTAAACTTCTTAGGCGGATATTCTGCAATCGTAAACAAAGGAATGACCAAAGCAGAAGAAAATCTGATTCGTTCCATTCCTAAAGCTTTAGCAGAAACAGATTTTGTTTGTAGTTCTGTAAATGTAGGATCCACAAAGACAGGTTTAAATATGGATGCTGTCAGATTGATGGGAGAAATCGTTAAGGAAACTGCGGAACTGACAAAGGAACAGGATTCCCTTGGATGTGCCAAATTAGTTGTATTCTGTAATGCACCGGATGATAATCCGTTTATGGCTGGTGCCTTCCATGGTGTTACAGAAGCAGATGCTATTATTAATGTAGGGGTATCCGGACCAGGTGTGGTTCGCCATGCATTAAAGAAGGTTCGTGGAGAAAGCTTTGATGTTCTTTGCGATACGATTAAGAAAACAGCATTTAAGATTACGAGAGTAGGTCAGTTAGTAGCGAGAGAAGCTTCAGAACGTTTAAATATTCCTTTTGGAATCATCGATCTATCTTTAGCCCCGACTCCTGCAATTGGCGATAGCGTAGCTGATATTTTAGAGGAAATCGGCCTTCAGAGAGCCGGTGCTCCTGGAACGACAGCAGCTCTTGCATTGTTAAATGATCAGGTGAAAAAAGGTGGTGTCATGGCATCCTCTTATGTTGGCGGATTAAGTGGTGCCTTCATTCCGGTTAGTGAAGATCAGGGCATGATTGATGCAGTAAAGGAAGGTGCGTTAACGTTAGAAAAATTAGAAGCAATGACTTGTGTATGTTCTGTAGGTCTTGACATGATTGCAATTCCTGGAGATACAAAGGCTACAACCATTGCCGGTATCATTGCAGATGAAGCAGCAATTGGTATGGTAAATCAGAAGACGACAGCTGTTCGTGTAATTCCGGTAATCGGAAAGGATGTTGGAGAAATGGTAGAATTTGGTGGACTGTTAGGTTATGCACCGATTATGCCGGTAAACAATTTCTCGTGTGATGCATTCGTAAATCGTAAAGGTCGAATTCCTGCACCAATTCATAGCTTTAAAAACTAAGAAAATAAAGAAAGAATCGGGAGTTGATTCCCGATTCTTTTTTTATTTATTCTATAATCAATTTTTGTTCGAATTCCGTAGGGATGTATTCTGCCTGATGATTCATCTGAATCAGTCGATACAGATGATCGCAGGAAATGCATTTGGAAAGCATTTGTTTTGTTAACCCGGTGGATTCATTGTAAAAGTCTGATAGTTTTCCGATAAACGGTAGGGAACAGTTTTCTTTGATTTGTTTTAAAAGATTCGTATTTCTTTTAAATGCCAATACTTTAAGGTAGAAATGATAATTTTTTTCAATGAATCGCTCCACATCCTCTTTTTTAATATCCAGGCAAATATGTAATAGCGCTCTGGAAATCGCTGCATAAGTGTAATTTTTTGATTGCAGAAGATGCGCGTAAGATTCAAAGGATACATATTCATTTTTTGTATTGGAAATCCGATTGGATAATTCTTCACTGATTCCGTAAATGTCAGAATAATGATTTGTGGATAGTAAACGTTGTCCGAGTAATAAGTCTAAATCCTGCGGAAAAACAGGAATACTTTCTTCTAAGGTTCGCTGGCAGTTTCTTGGAATATGGTTTGTAACCTTATCCGCAAAGCTGTTCATAACTGCATTTCGAATCGCGGTAGAAGAAGCATAATCTGTTTCGGTTTCCAAAGAAGTGTAAGCAGCCCCCTGTCGTTTGATGGCTACCGGCTTAATGTTGGAATGAAACTGACGTAACGCTTTTAAGTATTCCAATGCCAAAATATTATTGGAACCGGACATAACATTATCAATGGAAAAAGAATCCAAAATTTCATTTTTCTTGCAATAATATTGCAACGCCTGAACTCTTGCCTTTGGGAAAGAAAGGCCTTTCCCGAGATAATATTTTAGTGCGGCTTTAAAATAAGGTGGCTCTTCATATAAAATCTTGGAAATTTGTGGAAGGGCTTTCATGTTTTCTGCCTCGCAACCAAAACAAAGATAATCCACGCAATTTAGTTGAATTAAAAATGATATAGCGGCCTGTGCAAATAATTCAGCAGAAGCTGTCGCATAGAAAACAGGAAGTTCAAATACAACATCTGCACCGTTGGAAAGTGCGGCTTTTGCACGAGTATATTTATCGTATATGGCAGGAGTGCCGCGTTGTACGAAGTTTCCACTGCAGATTACAATGACGTTATCTGCGCCGGTGATTTCCTTCCCTCTCTCGATTAAGTATTTATGTCCATTGTGAAATGGATTAAATTCTGCAATGATTCCAAGTGTTTTCATGGGAACCTCCATTCGTATATTCATTCGTTCCTATTTTATCATTAAAGAAAAAGTCATGCAATCCGTGGATTTATAAATTTGATTCTTAAGTTAAAGAGGTTTTTCATGAAAAGTCCCTGGAACAGGTTGAAGATAAAATGAAGTTGCTGTATGATAGATATTAGTAGATTTTACAGAGAGGTGTTTTATGAACTTTATAGATGAACTGAAAGAAAAAGCGAGATTAAGCCGTAAAACAATTGTACTTCCGGAAGGTATGGATCGACGTACCTACGCTGCTGCAGAACAGATTTTAAAAGAAGATTTTGCTGATATTATTGTTCTGGCAGAACGGGATGAATTTGAAAAATATAGTGAAGGTTTTGAAGTAGAAGGATTAAAAGTAATTAGCCCGAAACATTCAGAAAAATTGGAAGAATACACGAACCAGCTCTATGAATTGCGAAAGGCGAAGGGAATGACTGTGAAACAGGCATATGCCTTATTGGTTAGCGATCATATGTACTTTGCTTGTATGATGGTTAAGAACGGAGATGCAGATGGAGTTGTTTCCGGAGCCTGTCATTCTTCTGCGAATACATTAAGACCATCTCTTCAGATTGTAAAAACAAAGCCGGGCAGCAAGCTGGTTTCTGCATTTTTTGTAATCTGTGTTCCAAATAAGGAAATGGGAGCGAATGGTGTCTTTGTCATGGGAGATTGTGGTCTGAACCAGAACCCCTCTCCGGAACAGTTAGCGGATATTGCTGCCAGCAGTGCAGAATCCTTTGAGTTTCTTGTGGGAGAAAAGGCGAGAGTTGCCATGCTGTCTCATTCCTCTTACGGTAGTGCAGCGCATGCAGATGTTACGAAGGTGGTTGAAGCTACGAAGATTGCAAAAAAAGAATATCCGCAGTTTTTAATAGATGGAGAATTGCAGACTGATGCAGCATTGGTTCCAGAGATTGCGGAATTAAAAGCTCCGGGCAGTCCTGTTGCCGGAAAAGCGAATGTTCTTATATTCCCGGATTTGGATGCCGGAAATATTGGATATAAATTATTACAACGATTAGGATTGGCAGAAGCATATGGTCCTCTATGCCAAGGAATAGCCAAACCAATCAATGACTTGTCACGTGGATGCAGTGCGAAGGATATTGTAGGGGTTGTAGCCATTACAGCAGTACAGGCACAGATTTCATAAAAATGATTTTAAGAAAAACAGATAGAAAGGAGTTCAAAAATGCATTTTAGGATGCATTTTTGTAATGTAAGATGGAAATATTAGTTATTAATTGTGGAAGTTCATCATTAAAATTTCAGTTAATTAATTCGGACAGTGAAGATGTATTGGCGAAAGGACTTTGTGAACGAATCGGAATTGAGGGAAGTTGTATTTCCTATACTGCTTCCGGAAAAGAAAAAATCACAAAGGAAATCCCGATGCCTACGCATCATGAAGCGATTTCTGCTGTTATGGATTTTTTGACAGATGATGTGGTTGGTGTCATTGCAGATATGTCGGAAGTACAGGCTGTGGGGCATCGTGTGGTTCACGGCGGAGAATTTTTCTCGGAATCCGTATTGGTGAATGATCAGGTGATAGAACAGATTGCTCAGTGTAATGATCTGGCACCACTACATAACCCGGCGAATATCATTGGAATTAAGGCATGTATGGATAAAATGCCAAATACCCCGAATGTGGCTGTTTTTGATACGGCATTCCATCAGACTATGCCGGAAAGTGCATATCTATATGCTGTACCAAAGAAATATTATGAAGATTATAAAATCAGAAGATACGGTTTCCATGGAACTTCTCACAGCTTCGTATCTAAGAGAACTGCTGAGTTAGTGGGAAAAGACTACTCTGATATGAAGACTATCGTATGTCATTTGGGAAATGGAGCAAGTATTTGTGCTGTTGAAAATGGAAAGTCCGTTGATACCAGTATGGGATTAACACCATTAGCAGGTGTGATTATGGGAACCAGAAGCGGTGATTTAGATCCAAGTATTGTAGAAGTAATTGCAGAAAAAGAAGACGTTGGTGTTCAGGAAGTGTTGAACATCTTAAATAAAAAGTCTGGTGTATTAGGATTGTCCGGAATTTCCAGCGACTTTAGAGATATTAATGCTGCAGTGGAGCAGGGAGATGCTCAGGCAAAGAAAACTTTTGATGCTTATATTCGTAGCGTTGTTCGTTTTGTTGGAGCTTATGTGGCAGTTATGAATGGCGTAGATTCTATCGCATTTACTGCTGGTGTAGGAGAAAATAATCCAAATATCCGTAAGGCTGTCTGTGAACATCTGGAATACTTAGGAATTCAGGTAGATGATGCAAAGAACAATACCCGTGGAGAAGAAGTGGAAATTTCCACGCCGGATTCTAAGGTTAAGGTTTTTGTTGTTCCAACCAATGAAGAGTTAGCCATTGCAAGAGAAACCGTTGCTTTGGTAAAATAAAACAGATTTCTGTAAGAAATAATAGTTGACAAACAAAGGTTGCCTATGTATAATTTATTAGGTGTCTTTATGGAAAGGATATTATGTTAATCGATTTATATCAGTTTATTCAGGAAGAGCAGGCTTCTAAAGTTCTTGCTCCAACCTTAGAAACAAAGGAATTCCGTTTGAAGGATTCTACATATGATGTTGTTGATTGCGACTTGAAACTCAGCCTGAAAAATGCAGGGAAGAAAGTTGTGGATTGTAAATTGTCAGGAACGGTTGATTTGATGATTCCTTGCGATTTATGTCTGGAACCGGTTTTAAGTAAGATTGATATTGATTTCGATAAAGAATTGGATATGAATAAGTCCATGGAAGAAAAAATAGAGGAATTAGATGAGGAATGCTTCCTTGTTGATAATTCTTTAGATGTGGATGCACTTATTCATAACGAGATTCTGGTGAACTTACCGATGAAAGTCCTGTGTAAGGATGACTGTAAGGGAATCTGCAGAAAATGCGGAATGAATCTCAATATGGGATCCTGTAAATGTGATCAGGCAGAATTGGATCCGAGAATGTCCAAAATATTAGATGTTTTTAATCAGTTTAAGGAGGTGTAAACCATGTCTATCTGTCCAAAGAATAAATCTTCAAAAGGAAGAAGAGATAAGAGAAGAGCTAACTGGAAAATGGAAGCTCCAAATCTTGTTAAGTGCAGTAAGTGTGGAGCATTAATGATGCCACACAGAGTATGCAAGGCATGCGGAAGCTATAACAAGAAAGAAATCGTAGCTGTTGACTAATTAACGGTATGATTTGAAAAAGAAGACTTCGGTGAGAACGAGGTCTTCTTTTTTATATTCTTCATCAGAAATAGGATGAAAGTTTCCCATTCGGATTTCAGGGAGAAAATGCTGAACTTGATTTTCAAGGGGTTTTTTAGTATAGTATTCAATGTATGCGAGGAGGAAGATTGTATGTCTAAAACAATTGTTGCATTAGATTGTATGGGTGGAGATTATGCCCCCCTTGAAATCGTAAAAGGTGCGGTGGAAGCCGTACAGGAAAGTGATCAGGTTTTTGTAAAACTGGTTGGAAAACAGGAATTAATTGAAGAAGAATTAAAAAAATACAGTGGATATAATAAAGATGCTTTGGAAATTGTCAATGCGACACAGGTCATTGAAATGGGAGAATCTCCTGTTGCGGCCATTCGCGAGAAGACAGATTCCTCTTTGGTGAAATGTCAGTATATGGTAAAACATGGAGAAGCGGATGCTATGGTGTCTGCCGGAAGTACTGGTGCAAATCTGGTAGGTGGTCATGTGATCATTGGTAGAATCCGCGGGGTGGAACGTCCACCGCTTGCTCCGTTAATCCCAACAGAACAGGGGGTAACCCTTTTGATTGACTGTGGAGCCAATGTAGATGCCAGACCATCTCATCTGGTACAGTTTGCTAAAATGGGATCCGTATATATGGAAGAAGTTGTTGGTATTAAAAATCCAAAAGTTGGATTAGTAAATATCGGAACCGAAGAAGAAAAGGGAAATGCCCTGACAAAAGAGGCGTTTCAGTTATTAAAGGAAACAGATGGAATTAATTTCGTGGGTAATGTGGAAGCCAGAGATATTCCTGCCGGTGTAGCGGATGTTGTTGTCTGCGATGCCTTTGTGGGAAATGTGATTCTGAAAACCTACGAGGGCGTTGGTTCTACGATGTTGAAAAAAGTGAAGAGTGGATTAATGGCGAATCTGAAAACAAAGATTGGCGCCCTATTAATCAAGAATAGCTTAAAAAAGACCTTAAAAGGATTCAGCATTGAAGAATATGGTGGAGCACCGTTGTTAGGCTTAAAAGGATTGTTAGTGAAAACCCATGGAAATTCCAAGTCCGTGGAAGTCAAGAATTCAATCCTTCAGTGCATCACTTTTAAGGAAGCAGATGTGAATGAAAAATTCAAAGAAAAATTAAATTTAAAGAAATAAAGGAGGTTCCTTATGGAATTCGAAAGATTAGCAAGTGCAATTGCAGAAGTATTAGACATTGATCAGAGCACAATTACAGAAGACAGCAAGTTTGTGGATGATTTAGGAGCAGATTCCTTAGACGTTCTTGAAATTGTCATGGGAATTGAAGATGAATTTGGAATTAAGGTTCCAACAGAAGCAACAGGAAACATCGTTACTGTAGGAGATGCTTTTGAAGCAATTAAGAAAGCACTTCAGTAGGAAAGAATATTGAATACAATGAAAGCCCTATGGATATAGGGCTTTTTCGTGGTAAAGGAAAAAGAATGAACCAGGATTATCATCGTTTAGAAGAAAAAATTAAATATGAGTTTCAGGACAAGGAATTGTTGATTAATGCATTAACCCATACCTCTTTCGCTAATGAACACCGGGCACAAAAGGTGGCAGACAATGAGCGTCTTGAATTTTTGGGTGATGCAGTATTGGAAATGATTTCCAGTGAGTTTTTATATAAGCATATGAAGACCATGTCTGAAGGGAATATGTCGAAGCTTCGAGCTAGTCTGGTTTGTGAACCGACGCTGGCATTGGATGCCCAGGAAATTAATCTGCCGGAATATATTTACCTTGGAAAAGGGGAAGAAGCTACCGGTGGTCGTTCCAGAGCCTCCATTGTATCCGATGCTTTGGAAGCGTTGATTGGTGCAATCTTTTTGGATGGTGGCATTGAAGCAGCCAAAGGCTTTATTTACAGTTTTGTCTTAAACGACATTGAGAATAAGAGAATGTTTCATGACAGCAAGACTATTCTTCAGGAACGAATTGATGCAGTAAAGTCAGGAACATTGTCGTACCAGATTGTTAAAGAATCCGGTCCGGATCATAACAAGACCTTTGAGGCGGTTGCCATGCTGGATGATAAGATTATTGGCCGCGGGATTGGACAGAATAAGAAGAATGCGGAACAACAGGCAGCCTATGAGGCTTTAAAACAATTGGAAAAATAAATCAGACACTGATTGGAGAATAAAATGTATTTAAAAAGTATTGAAATACACGGATTTAAATCCTTTGCAAATAAAATAAACTTCGAATTCCATAATGGAATTACCGGAATTGTGGGACCGAATGGTTCCGGAAAAAGTAATGTTGCTGATGCGGTTCGTTGGGTTTTGGGAGAACAGAAGATTAAACAGCTTCGTGGTGCAAAAATGGAAGATGTTATTTTTGCCGGTACCCAGAATAGAAAACCAATGGGATATGCATATGTGGCAATTACCTTTGATAATTCTGACCATAAACTGAACGTGGATTATAATGAGGTAACAGTATCACGTCGTTTGTTCCGTTCCGGAGAAAGTGAATACATGATTAACGGTACTCAAGTACGTCTTCGTGACATTAATGAGATGTTTTACGATACCGGTATCGGTAAAGAAGGATATTCCATTATCGGACAGGGTCAGATTGATAAAATTTTAAGTGGAAAGCCGGAAGAACGTCGTGAATTGTTTGATGAAGCGGCAGGAATTGTAAAATTTAAACGTCGTAAAAACGAAGCCATGAAGAAACTGGATGATGAAAATCAGAATCTGGTTCGTGTGACGGATATTTTAGGAGAATTGGAACGTCAGGTCGTACCGTTGGAAAAACAGTGCGAAAAGGCGAAGCGTTATCTGGTCTTAAAGGATGATTTGAAAGTCAATGATGTCAATATGTTCTTAATTGAAATAGATGAAATCAAGAATCGTTTGGCAAATATTGATGAGAAGATTCAGATTGCATCCAATGATATGCAGACTGCTAATGATGAATTTGAACAGATTAAGGCAGACTATACCAAGTTAGAACAAATTATCGAAGATATTAATCTGTCGGTGGAACAGAAAAAAGAAAAACTGAATGAACTGGTATTAAACATTGAAAAGTTTGAAGGACAAATCAATGTTATTAAGGAACAGATTAATTCCGCAAAAAATAACGAATCTTATATTAACCAGAGAATTTCATCCATTACGGAAGAAATCGCCGGATATAACAAGGAATTAGACGCTTCCACTATGGAAAAGGATGAAAATGAGGCGAAGTTCAATGAAATCTTAAGCAGTCAGAGTTCCATTAATACAGAAATTGCGGAATTGAATGATCAGTTTAACCATTTGGAAGAAGAAATTGAGGCACATAAGGCTGAAATCATTGAATTATTGAATTCCAAGGCACTGATTAAAACGCAGATTCAGAAGTTTGATACTTTATTGGAGCAGGTTAACATCCGAAAGGCACAGTTGAATCAGAAGTTGATTGAATTCCAGAGCCAGAAAGAAAGCCAGGAGCAGGTCATCAATGACTTCCAGGGACAGTTAAAAGATATTGAACAGGAAATTGCGGATGTTCAGGGAACCTTGACAGAATATAAGGCTGATTTAGCAGATTTACGTGTGAAAAATTCCGAATTATCCAAGGATTTAAGCAAGAACCAGGAAGAATACCATAAATCAAAGTCAAATCTGGAGGCGTTAAAGAACCTGACAGAACGTTACGAAGGATATGGAAACAGCATTAAGAAGGTCATGGAACTGAAAAGTTCGAAAAAAGGAATTATTGGTGTTGTTGCAGATATCATTAAAGTAGATAAGAAATATGAAGTGGCCATTGAAACTTCTTTGGGTGGTAATATCCAAAACATTGTTACGGATACGGAAACCACAGCTAAGGAGACCATTGAATATTTAAAGAAAAATAAATATGGACGTGCCACATTCCTTCCACTAAGCAGTATGAGCAATAAAACGAACTTTAATGCTCCTGATGCGTTAGAAGAAAAAGGGGTCATCGGCCTTGCCAGTGACCTGGTGGATATTGATAAGAAATATGAAGGGGTTGCGAAATATCTGTTAGGTCGTGTCATGGTGGTGGATACCATTGATAATGCAATTGCCATTGAACGAAAGTATCGCTATACGATTCGAATCGTTACCCTGGAAGGTGAATACCTGAATGTAGGTGGTTCCATTTCCGGTGGTGCGTTTAAGAACACCAGTAATCTTTTAGGTCGTCGACGTGAAATCGAAGATCTGGAAAAGCACTTGAAGGAATTAAAAACAGAAAAGGATCAGTTGGATAAGGACTTGGTGGAAAACCGTGGTCGCATCAGTGTTCTGAATGAAGAAATTGCCAAGGTTTCCAACGCTCTTCAGGAACAGCAGCTGATTAAGAATACCATTGAAATCAATCTGAAACAGGCGACTCAGAAGAAAGATACGTTGGTCAATGAATATCAGGATTATACTAAGGAGAGTGACAATATTTCCGTGGAAATCGAAGATATTCATAAGAATAGTTCTGAATTAAATACAGAATTGTCTGGAACTGAGGATCGCAGCGTGGAACTGGAACAGCTGATTCGTGAAAAAACAGAAAAACTGAATGGCTTGAAGGAACAGCAGATTGAAAAAGGTTCTATTTTAGAGGAAATCAATATTGAGATTTCCGGAATGAAACAGAAACATGAATTTATTGTGGAAAAAATACATCGTTCAGAAGAACAGATTCGCGATTTGAATCAAGAACTGGATCGAATCAAGAATAATTCCAAGGAAAATGATGTGGAAATTTCTGCCCGTCTGGAAGCGATTGAAGGCTTCACCAAGGAAGTGGAAAAATCCAGGGAAATGATTGAAACCTTAAAGGAAGAAATCAAGAATGCTGAAGCAGAAAAAGAATCTCAAAGTAAGGAGCATAAAGATTTCTTTGAAAAGCGCGAAAACTTATCCAAGAAGATTTCTGATTTAGACAAGGAAATTTACCGTTTGTCCAGTCAGAAGGAATCTTTGGAAGAGAAGACAGACAGCAAAGAAAGCTATATGTGGAATGAATATGAAATCACCTATCGTAAGGCTTTGGAAATGAAGGATGATGAATATTCTGATAAGGCTGCGATTCGTGAAAACATTGCATCCATTCGAAAAGAAATGAAATCCCTTGGGGATGTGAATATTAATGCCATTGAAGAATTTAAGGAAGTCAACGAACGTTACCAGTTCATGAAGAACCAGCATGATGATTTGATGGAAGCAAGAGATAATCTCCTGAAAATCATTGATGAATTGGAATCCGGAATGCGTAAGCAATTCAAGGAAAAATTCGAAGAAATCAAAACCGAATTTGACGTAGTCTTTAAGGAACTCTTCGGAGGTGGTAAAGGTACCATTGAATTGACGGAAGCTGATGATATTCTGGAAGCAGGAATTAATATTATTTCCCAGCCACCTGGAAAGAAATTGCAAAATATGATGCAGTTGTCCGGTGGAGAAAAAGCACTGACGGCAATCAGCTTATTGTTTGCCATTCAGAACCTGAAACCATCGCCATTCTGTCTCTTAGACGAAATTGAAGCGGCGTTGGATGGTTCTAACGTAGTTCGTTTTGCAGAATACTTACATAAACTGACTGCAAATACCCAGTTCATTGTAATTACTCATCGGCGAGGAACCATGAACTGTGCAGACCGTTTATATGGTATTACCATGCAGGAAAAGGGAATTTCCGCACTGGTATCTGTGGACTTATTGGAAAATGAATTAAGTAAATAAGAAATTGGATTAGATTGGAGAAACTATGGCTGTTAAATTTTTTAATAAATTGGTATCGGGTCTCAGTAAAACCAGAAACAATATTGTTTCCGGACTGAATTCCATTTTTACCGGATTTTCTCATATTGATGATGAGTTTTATGAAGAATTAGAAGAAATTCTGATTATGAGTGATATCGGAGTCAATACGACGGAAGAAATTCTTGATAACTTGAGAGAACAGGTTAAGGAACAGCATATTAAGGAACCAATGGATTGTAAGGATTTGTTGATTCAGAACATTGAGGAACAGATGGATTTAGGCGAAAATGCGTATGACTTTGAGCAGGAACGTTCCGTGGTTCTTGTCATTGGGGTCAATGGTGTGGGAAAAACCACATCCATTGGAAAACTTGCCAGTCAGTTTAAGAATGATGGAAAGAAAGTTGTTCTTGCAGCGGCAGATACATTCCGTGCAGCTGCCGGAAATCAGTTAAAGGAATGGGCGATTCGTTCCAATACAGATATTGTTATGGGAGCGGAAGGTTCTGATCCGGGATCTGTTTTGTTTGATGCCATTCAGTCGGCAAAAAACAAGAATGCAGATATTCTGTTATGTGATACTGCCGGAAGATTGCATAACAAAAAGAATCTTATGGAAGAATTAAAGAAACTGGACCGCATCATTGAGAAGGAATATACCGGTTGTCGCAGGGAAAACTTTATTGTATTAGATGCTACTACCGGGCAGAATGCATTAGCTCAGGCGAAACAGTTTCAGGAATGTGCTGATATTACCGGTGTCATTCTTACAAAGATGGATGGTTCCGCAAAAGGTGGAATTGCCATTGCAATCCAGTCAGAACTTGGCATTCCGGTGAAATACATTGGCGTGGGAGAGCAGATTGAAGATTTACAAAAATTTGATGCCCATGATTTTGTTCAGGCATTGTTTACAGAATAATTTAGGAGGTTGTCATGGAAGATAAATTAACCTTAAAAAAATTTGAAGAAGCCAGTGAAATTGTAAAGAAAGTTACCTTAAATACGAATCTGATTTACAGTGATTATTTTAGTGACATGACTGGAAATCAGGTCTATATCAAACCGGAAAATATGCAGTTTACCGGTGCTTATAAGGTAAGAGGTGCTTATTATAAAATCAGTACCCTTTCGGAAGAAGAAAGAGAGCGTGGTCTGATTACTGCATCGGCAGGAAATCATGCTCAGGGTGTGGCTTATGCTGCAAAGCTTTACGGAGCAAAAGCAACCATTGTTATGCCGACCATTACACCGCTGATGAAAGTAAATCGTACCAAGAGTTATGGAGCAGAAGTAATTCTATACGGTGATGTGTATGATGATGCATGTAATTACGCATTGAATTTAGCACAGAAGGAAGGATATACCTTTATTCATCCTTTTGATGATTTAGATGTGGCTACGGGACAGGGTTCCATTGCCATGGAAATCTTTAAAGAACTTCCCACAGTGGATTACATTTTAGTGCCAATCGGTGGTGGCGGACTTGCTACCGGCGTCAGCACTTTGGCAAAACTTTTGAATCCTAGAATTAAGGTAATCGGTGTGGAACCGGAAGAAGCAGCATGTATGAAGGCCTCTTTAGAAGCTGGAGAAGTTACTACTCTGAATTCTGCAAATACTATTGCGGATGGTACCGCTGTAAAGACACCGGGAGAAAAATTGTTCCCGTATATTCGTGATAATATTGATGAAATCATTACCATTAAGGATGAGGAATTAATTGATGTCTTTTTGGATATGGTTGAAAATCACAAACTGGTAGCGGAAAATTCCGGACTTTTATCAGTAGCCGCATTAAAACATCTGAAATGTAAGGATAAGAAAGTGGTTTCCATTATTAGTGGTGGAAATATGGATATTATTACCATGTCATCCACTTTACAGCATGGTTTGATTCAGCGTGGAAGAGTATTTACGGTATCGGTTCTTTTGCCAGATAAGCCGGGACAGTTGGTTCGTGTTGCGGAAGCAATTGCTGAACAGCAGGGCAATGTTATTAAACTGGAACATAATCAGTTTGTTTCAGTTAATAGAAATGCTGCCGTGGAACTTCGTGTAACCATTGAATCCTTTGGGCATGACCATAAAGCAGCAATTTTAAAAGACTTAGAAGAAAAAGGATATCGACCAAAAGAGGTTCGACCAAACTTATAAGAAAAAAGGTGTCAAGAAAAAATACTTGACACCTTTTTTCTGTTGTAGTAGTATACTCTAGGATAGAAAAGGTGCAATATGAAGGATATCATTAAAAGTTCAATGCTCTATGATTTCTATGGAGAGTTATTGACAGAACATCAAAAAGAAATATTTGAAGATTTTTTTCTCAATGATTTAAGCCTTGCAGAGATTGCAGAAGATCGAGGGATTTCCAGACAGGGGGTTCACGATTTGGTAAAGCGGTGTGAGAAGACCTTGAATGGATATGAGGAAAAATTACATTTAGTAGAACGATTTTCTAAGACGAAGGAAGAGGTTTCCATGATTTGTACTTTGGCAGATCAGAAAGATGAGAAAAGTCTTTTGAAAATCAAGGAGATTGCACAGGAAATATTGGAAAACTATTAAGTGATGCAGTTTTATTAGGAGGTTTGCATTGGCATTTGAAAACTTATCTGATAAATTACAAAATATATTTAAAAATCTACGAAGCAAAGGTCGTCTGACAGAAGATGATGTAAAAGCTGCGATGAAAGAAGTTAAAATCGCATTATTGGAAGCGGATGTTAACTTTAAAGTCGTTAAAAACTTTATCAAGACTGTTACGGAACGTGCAGTAGGACAGGATGTTATGACCAGTCTGACACCGGGACAGATGGTAATTAAGATTGTTAATGAAGAATTAACTTCCTTAATGGGAGATGAAACGACTGAGTTAAAACTTCTTCCAAGTAATGAAGTCACGGTCATCATGATGATGGGGCTTCAGGGCGCTGGTAAAACCACGACCACTGCAAAGATTGCTGGAAAGTTAAAGGCAAAGGGAAGAAAGCCGTTACTGGCAGCTTGTGACGTTTACAGACCCGCAGCCATCGAACAGCTGCAGATTAATGGTGAAAAGCAGGGAGTTCCTGTTTTTGCCATGGGCGATAAACAGAAGCCTTTGGACATTGCAAAGGCAGCCATTGAACATGCGAAAAAGAATGACAACAATGTTGTTATTTTAGATACCGCCGGTCGTCTTCATGTAGATGAAGAAATGATGAACGAACTGGTGGAAATCCGGGACAATATTGAACTGACCCAGACAGTATTGGTTGTGGATGCCATGACTGGTCAGGATGCAGTTAATGTTGCCAAGGAATTCAACGAAAAAATCGGTATTGATGGTATTATCGTAACGAAATTGGATGGTGACACTCGTGGTGGTGCGGCGTTATCCATTAAGGCGATTACCGGAAAACCTATTTTATATATCGGTATGGGAGAAAAACTTTCCGATTTAGAACAGTTTTATCCGGACCGAATGGCTTCCAGAATTCTGGGAATGGGAGATGTGCTTTCACTGATTGAAAAAGCAGAACAGACCATAGATCAGGATAAGGCGAAGGAACTGGAACAGCGAATGAAAAAAGCTCAGTTCACCTTTGAAGATTATTTGGAATACATGGGCCAAATCAAGAATATGGGAGGATTGTCTTCCCTGCTTAGCATGATGCCGGGAGTTGGTGGAAAAATCTCTGATGATATGTTACCGGATGAAAAGCAGCTTGGCAGAGTGGAAGCAATAATCTATTCCATGACAAAGGCAGAACGGAATAATCCGGATTTGCTAAACCCATCCAGAAAGCAGAGAATTGCTAAAGGTGCCGGTGTGGATATTTCTGAAGTGAACAGATTGGTGAAACAGTTTGAACAGGCCAGAAAGATGATGAAGAGTATGGGTGGCATGATGGGAGGAAAAGGAAAACGAAGAAGAGGTGGATTTAATCTACCGTTCGGTTTTTAACAAAATGCATTCACGAAAACAACTTGTTTTCTTGATAATAAATAATTAATTATATATTTTACGGAGGTAAAGAAAAAATGGCAGTAAAAATCAGATTAAAGAGAATGGGAAAGAAGAGACATCCAATTTACAGAATCGTAGTAGCAGATTCAAGAGCTCCTAGAGATGGAAGATTTATTGAAGAAGTAGGAACATACGATCCGAACCAGGAACCTAGCGTATTCGACGTTAAGGAAGAATCTGTAAAGAAATGGTTATCTAATGGTGCTCAGCCTACAGAAACTGTTGGAAAGTTGTTAAAGATTGCCGGTATTGAAAAATAAGACTTGGAGGGACTTTCATGAAAGAATTAGTTGAAACAATTGCAAAAGCACTTGTTGACTCTCCAGATAAGGTCGTTGTAACTGAAAAAGAAAACGACAGAGAAATTGTAGTACAGTTACAGGTAGCCCAGGAAGATATGGGTAAGGTAATTGGAAAACAGGGAAGAATTGCCAAAGCAATTCGTTCAGTTGTTAAAGCAGCTGCAACAAAATCTGATAAAAAGGTTAAAGTTGAAATACTTTAAGCAAGTGCACAGCGCTGGATGATTTCAGCGCTGTATTTTATATTAAAGGAGTAAAAAATTGGAAAAATATTTTCGTGTTGGTGTAATTGCGAATACTCATGGTGTTCGTGGAGAAGTAAAGGTTTATCCTACCACAGATGATGTAAAGCGCTTCAGCGATTTAAAAGAAGTGATTTTAGATACGAAAAAAGAACAGAAGGTTCTGCATGTGACCGGAGTGAAATATTTTAAAAACATGGCGATTTTACGATTTGCAGAATTTGATAATATGGATCAGGTAATTCCGCTGAAAGGAATGGACTTGCTTGTGGACAGAGAACATGCCATTCCACTGGAAGAAGGAGAATACTACATAGCAGATATTATTGGAAGCCGTGTAGTGACTGATGCGGATGAAGAATTAGGAACATTAACTGATGTTCTTCAGACCGGTGCCAATGATGTTTATATTGTAAAAACAGCATCCGGAAAGGAAGTCTTGCTTCCGGTGATTGAAGAATGTGTTTTAGATAGAGATTTAGAAAAGAAAGTAGTTACAGTTCATTTGATGAAAGGATTAATGGAGTAATGAATTATCATGTTTTAACATTGTTTCCGGAAATGATTGCGCAGGGTGTGGGAACCAGTATTACCGGTCGTGCCATGGATAAGGGCTTGATTTCAGTAAATGCGGTGAACATCAGAGACTTTGCGGGAAATAAACATGGTCAGGTGGATGACTATCCATATGGAGGCGGTGCCGGTATGGTGATGCAGCCGGGACCGGTGTATCGCAGCTACGAATCCGTGGTGGAGAAAATCGGTTATAAACCTCGTGTGGTTTATATGACACCTCAGGGAAAAGTATTCAATCAGAAAATGGCAGAGGAGTTTGCCAAGGAAGAAAATCTGGTCTTCCTATGTGGACATTACGAAGGAATTGATGAGAGGGTTTTAGACATGATTGTAACAGATCATGTGTCTATCGGGGACTATGTGTTAACCGGTGGAGAGTTACCGTCCATGGTTATGATTGATTGTATTTCCAGACTGGTACCGGGAGTGTTACATAATGATGTGTCTGCCGAGTTTGAGAGTTTTCAGGATAATCTTTTGGAATATCCGCAGTATACCCGTCCGGCGGAATTTGAAGGGGTAAAGGTTCCGGATATTTTGCTTTCCGGGGATCACGCCAAGGTGGATCGCTGGAGAAGAGAGCAGTCCTTAAAGAGGACATTGGAACGGAGACCGGATTTGCTGGAAGAGGCAGTGCTGGATGAAGCAGATAAGAAATATTTGAAAGCAATGGAATCAACGTGATTTCTTTTAGAAATTGTTAAAGTGCCCTAAGTTTTGTGTTTTGCAAGACTTAGGGTACAGTCGTTTTATAAGCGACAATTCAAATTGGGGATTGTAATAGGGATAGAGCTATGCTATAGTAAGGAGAACATATGTTTGACAGGAGATTAAAATGAAAGAACAAAAGAACTATGGATTTTTTAACAATTATCTATATGCTTTAAAGATGGCTGCGAAAAGTAATCGCTGGATGCTGTGGACAATTCTGTCTTTGGCATTCGTTGAAATTCTAAGAGAACTGATTATCATTTATGCACCGAAAATCATATTGACCTTAGTAGAAAATCAATCGCAGATTAAGAAATTTGTGCTTGCCATTATCGGAATCGGAATTGCAATTATTCTATTTGACATTCTGATGAATGTGCTTTGGCAGGTGTTTGATATTTTATATGTAAAAACAGATTCTTTCCTGGAAAAAAAGAGAATGAATAAGGTTTATCACACGGATTACAAAAATATGGAATCCCCGGAATTTTTAGATTATGTTCAGCGTGCAAAAAATGCACTTTATCACGACAGAGGCTTTCAGGGAATGTTATTTCAAAGCAGAAATTTTCTGTCTCAGGGAGGGTTTGTAATCATTTCTGCAATTTTGATTGGTTCGAAAAATTTAATTGTCGTGATTCTTTTATGCCTGTTATCTGTGGTGGGAGGAAGAATCTTAGCCTATGTATCAAAATTGGATAAAATAAAATACATGGATGTACTTGCTCCAACTTTTAGAAAAATCAGTTATTTGGAACGTACAACGAAAAATTTTGATTTTGCAAAAGATATTCGACTGTTTCGAATGGGCGGAGTATTTCGAAATGAATTTGAAAAAGTAAATGATGTTTACTATAAAAAAATGAGACAGCGCCATAGGCTTTGGATTCACTGTAATACTGGAACAGAGTCGGTCATCATGATTCAAAAAGGTCTGATGTATGGATGGCTAGCTTATCTTGTGATTGCAAAAGGCTTATCCATATCGGATTTTGTATTATATATTGGTCTTGTGACAGGGCTTATGGACGCCATTGGAAATTTCATGTGGGTATATTCTTCGCTGAAAGGCAATAACCTCATGGTGAATGATTATCGTAATTTAATGGAATGGCAGGAAGATAAGGAATCTCATACGCCGGATGAGGGGCAAATTTCAAATGTGGAATTTGAACAATACGAATTCAGGTTTGAAAATGTCAGTTTTAAATATCCCGGACATGACAATTACGTTTTGAAAAATATCAATTTTACATTAAAGTCCGGCTCGAAGTTGGCTGTTGTTGGTGTAAATGGCGCAGGAAAAACCACCTTTATTAAGTTGATTATGAAGCTATATGAGCCGACAGAGGGCCGCATTTTATTAAATGGTGTTGATATCAGGAAATATGAGAGAGAGGCATATTTTAAACTGTTTTCTCCTGTGTTCCAAAATGTTGAATGTTTTGCTCTTCCGATTTATCAGAATATTTCTTTTGCAGATGAGGAACGCACGGATATGGAAAGAGTACAGGAAGCTTTGGAAAAGAGTGGTCTGATGAAAAAAATCTCCATGTATGAAAAGGGAGTACACACGAATCTTTTAAAAATCTTTGATGAAAATGGTATTGATTTATCCGGTGGTGAGAGACAAAGACTTGCTATGGCAAGAGCCTTGTACAAGGGTGGTAAGGTTGTGATTTTAGATGAACCCACTGCTGCACTGGATGCTCTGGCAGAGGACCGGATGTATCGGGAGTTTGAAGATATGGTGGGAAAGAAGACCTCAATTTTTATTTCTCATCGATTAGGAAGTACTCATTTTTGCGATAAGATTGCAATGTTTGAAGACGGAGAAATCGTAGAAGAGGGAACCCATCAGCAGTTAATGAAGCTGAATGGAAAATATGCGTATATGTTCAATATTCAGTCCCAATATTACAAAGGAGGGTGGGAAGATGAAAATGTTTAAAGAATTTTCCAGGTGTTATCACTTCTTTATGAAGTTTGCATGGAAAACCAGCAAATCATATTTTGCATTGCAGATTTTATGGTTTTTCATTCGAACAATCGGACCTTTCGTAAGTATTATCGGGACACGATATTTGATTGATGCACTGATGGCTTCTCATAGAGATACCAATACCATTGTTTTCTGGATTGGCTTTTTATGTATTGGAAATTATTTGTATCAACATTTCACGAAAATTGTGGGTGAGCATATTAATCGGCATAATGAAATCTTTGGCAGAATTTTGGAAACTGAGCTTTGTATGAAATGTACCAGGATAAAGTTTGAGCATACCGAAGACAAGAACGTATTAGACCTTGTTAAAAATGCGCAACGTTCCTTAAATGAAACCGGCCAGGTCAATGGATTGATTGGACCTTTGTGTGACATTGTGTCAAATATAATTGTGGTAATGGGGGTCGTGGTATTGGTTTGTACCAGTATTCCATGGTTACTGATTCCGGTTATATTAAGTTTCATTTCTAAAACAATCTTTGGTAAGAAAATTAATTATCAGAGAAAATCATATTTTGAAGAGATTGGAACGATTGAACGAGGAAGTGATTACTTTAATACAGAACTGCAGGATGGCAGATATGCAAAGGATATCAGGCTTTATGAGGCGTCAGACATATTCAACAGAAACTATGATAATTTTATTGAGAAGCTGTATGCCTGTGCAAAATTTTACCTGACGAAGATTGGGATTGTCTTTTCTGTTGATGATACGATTGTAAACTTTTTTACCATGGTTATTTATTTTTTACTTGGAATTTATACATTACTAAAAAGGATTACTATCGGACAGTTTTCTAGTTTGTATCAGGCAACAACACAGTTTAACAATTCACTTCATGGCATTGTGAGGAGATATTTTGACATTGCCTATACGGTAAATATTTTAAAGTTTTATGTGGATTTTGTAGAACATGATTTTACGTATGAAGAGAATGAAAAAAATGTTGAAATCGATTGGAAGTCCCATAAAACATTTAGCGTGGAATTTAAAAATGTTAGTTTTAAATATCCGAGAACAGAACGTTATATATTAAAAAATGTATCTACGAAAATTAATGCCGGAGAACATTTATCCATTGTAGGACAAAATGGTGCGGGTAAAACCACCTTTATCAAGCTTTTGTGTAGACTTTATGATGATTATGAAGGAGAAATATTGGTAAATGATATCAATATTAAAGACTATTCCTTTGATGATTATGTAAGACTTTTATCTGTAGTGTTCCAGGATTTTCGTCTGTTTGCTTTTACATTAAAAGAAAACATTACTGTTTTCGAAAATAAAGAAAAGGATTTGTCAGAAATTTATCAGATTTCCGGTGTTTCTGAATGGATTGATGATTTAGAGCATGGGGAAGACACTTATATCTATAAATATTTTGTGGAAAGTGGTGTGGAACCCTCCGGTGGTCAGGGACAGAAAATGGCAATTGCCAGAGCATTATATAAAGATGCACCGATTGTTATTTTGGATGAACCTACAGCAGCGCTGGATCCGATTTCCGAATACGAAGTCTATCAGAACTTTGATCAGCTTGTACAGAATAAAACTGCAATTTATATTTCCCATCGTCTTTCTTCCTGTCGATTCTGCGACAGAATTATTGTCTTTAATGATGGGAAACTCATTGAAGAAGGAACTCACGAGCAATTACTTACAATCAAAGATGGATTCTATGCAAAAATGTATCATACACAGGCGAAACAGTATCATTTGACCGAGGCGTAATTTGTTTGAATAAATCACTTGCATTCTGTGGAAACCTATGGTATTATATTAAACGCTGTAAAAAGAAAAGATGGTCCTCTGTTACGGAAGTATTAAGAACATCGGAATAAATAAGGAGGCTATTATGCAGGAATTAATTAAGGAAATTGAAGCAGCTCAGATTAAAGAAGTTGCAGACTTTAACGTAGGTGACACTATTAAGGTTCACGCTAAGATTGTGGAAGGAAACCGTGAAAGAATTCAGGTTTTCGAAGGTTTAGTAATGAAGAAGCAGGGTGGAAGCAACCGTGCAACATTTACTGTAAGAAAATTATCGAATGGTATCGGTGTAGAAAGAACTTGGCCATTATACTCTCCAACAATCGATAAGATCGAAGTTGTTAGAAAGGGTAAAGTAAGACGTGCTAAGCTTAACTACATCAGAAGCAGAGTAGGTAAGGCTGCAAAGGTTAAAGAATTAGTTAAATAATAAGATTTAACTTATGAAAAGGAACGAGTGGTCACTCGTTCCTTTTTAAAGTTTTAGGGAGGAATTAAGGCATGAGCGAGAATAAAGTAAATTACCAGTGGTATCCGGGACATATGACGAAGGCTGTTCGTCAGATGAAGGAAGATATTAAGTTGATTGATCTTGTAATTGAATTATTGGATGCGAGAATCCCTTTGAGCAGCCGTAATCCGGATATTGATAGTTTGGGACAGAATAAGGCTAGACTGGTTTTACTAAACAAGGCTGATCTGGCGGATGAAGAACAAAATCAGAAATGGCTTAATTACTTTAAGGAAAAAGGAATTGTTGCCTTGAAAATCAATTCAAAAAACAAGCAGGGAATTAAGGAAATCAACAATGCTGTTCTGGTGGCTTGTAAAGAAAAGATTGAACGGGATAAACGCAAAGGAATTAAAAACAGACCGGTCCGTGCCATGGTCGTTGGAATTCCAAATGTTGGAAAATCAACATTTATTAATGCTTATGCCGGACGTTCTGCTGCAAAGACAGGAAATAAACCGGGAGTGACAAAGGGAAAACAGTGGATTCGATTGAATAAGACTTTGGAATTACTGGATACTCCGGGAATTCTCTGGCCGAAGTTTGACGATCAGCAGATTGGCTTAAACCTGGCGCTGATTGGAACCATAAATGATAATATTCTTGACGTTTCTGAAATGGCATATCAGCTGATTAAAATGTTGAACGACGTATACCCGACAGTCATCTGTGAACGTTATAAGATTGAAGGAAACGAAGATCCGTTGGAAATTATGAATCAAGTTGCTGAAGTCCGTGGATGTAAATTAAAAGGAAATCTACCGGATCTCGAAAAGGCAAGTGGCATTATTTTGGATGATTTCAGAAGCGGAAAACTTGGAAAAATTACTTTAGACCGTTTATAGAATGGAGAGATTATGGAAAGCATTAGTCAGATTAAGGAAATCTTAAAAGGAACAAAAGACAGGGAGATGGATTCTTTTATTGCACAATATTCCTTGGATGAACGAAGTGGTGTACAGGCTCTGGTGCAAAGTGCGACTAAGAAAAAAGCGGCATATGAAGCAGAATTACAGAGGACTTATCTCTTAACAGAATTTGAACGAAAATATGCAGATGAAGGTTATATTTGTGGAATTGACGAGGTTGGACGAGGACCGTTGGCAGGACCGGTGGTTGCTGGAGCGGTAATTTTACCAAGGGACTGTGATATTTTATATATTAATGACTCAAAGAAATTGTCGGCAAAAAAACGCGAACAACTGTTTACGGAAATTATGGAAAAGGCTGTTTCTGCCACGACCGCATTGTCTACGCCGGAACTGATCGATGACATTAATATTTTACAGGCAACCTATGCGGCAATGCGAAATGCAATCGCACAGCTCAGTGTTCGTCCGGATCTTTTACTGAATGATGCAGTAAAGATTCCCGGCGTAGATATTAAGCAGATTGGAATCATAAAGGGTGATGCGAAAAGCATTTCCATCGGTGCGGCCAGCATTATTGCGAAAGTTACCAGAGATGCCATGATGGTGGAATATGATAAGATTTATCCGGAATACGATTTTGCTTCCAATAAGGGGTATGGTTCTGCGAAACATATTGAAGCCTTAAAGAAGTACGGACCTTGTCCGATTCACAGAAAGTCCTTTATCGGGAACTTTATCTGATGATTTCAGAGAACGAAGCATAAAAAATGAAAGATTGAGCCGGGTTTATGTATTGAATGTGCGAAATATATTTACGAAATGCATAGATTTTAAAATATATGAAACATTTTATGCACTTGTTTTATCTGTTATTGAAGAACGATGCATAGATTAAACATAAATACTTGTTTTTTATGAATTTTTTTGGAAAAGTTTTTGATTTTACTGCATAAATCAAGATTAAATTATAGAAATCTATGCACTTTGTGGAGTAAGAACGAAAAATAATGCATAGAAAGTTGAAAAAAAATATAATCTATGCATTTTATTATGTTTAAGCCTAAAGATGATGCACAGAAATGAAAAGAAAAACTTAATTTTATGCGTATTGGGCTTTTAGGGGGAAGAATGAATAAAAGAATGATTGGTAGTATTTATGAAGATGCTGCAGTGAAGTATCTGGAAACTAAGGGGTTTTTGATTCTTCAAAGAAATTATAGAAACAAAATCGGGGAAATCGACATTATTGCGAAAAAGAATAATAAGATTTCCTTTGTTGAAGTGAAATTCCGAGAAAATACCGCATTCGGGGATGCTGCTGAAGCGGCAAATGCGCGGAAACTTCAAAAAATATACAGGATTGCTCAGTGGTATTTGCTGGAACATCCGGAATTTCAAAATGAGGAATTTCAGTTTGATGTTTTGGCAATTACCGGAAATCAGATTCGGTATTATGAGAATTGTTATGGAGTGATGTGATGGATTTAATTCAACTTAATAAATATGCAGGAAATACGACGAAAGTAAAATTTTCCACGATTCCGTATCTCGTCTATCCGGCACTAGAATCCATTGATTTTATTAGGCACGGTTTCTCCACAAAACTGGGTGGTGTCAGTGAAGGACATCTTGCAAGTATGAATCTTGGATGGGAACGGGACGACCTAAGGGAAAACGTGGTGAAGAATCATGAAATCATTGCCGAGGCAATGGGTTTTGATGCGAAGAATATCGTAACCAGTCATCAGACACACACTACAACTGTACGGCTAGTAACAAAGGAAGACTGCGGGAAAGGCATTTACAGGGAGCGGGATTTTGATAATGTGGATGGATTAATTACCAAAGAAAAGAACGTGGTGTTAGCGACTTACTTTGCAGATTGCGTTCCCTTGTTTCTAGTGGATCCGAAACAGAAAGCCATTGGTCTTTCTCATTCCGGATGGAAAGGAACTGTTGGGAAAATCGGAAAGAAAACCATTGAAAAAATGGAGGAATGCTTTGGAACAAATCCGGAGGATGTGATTGCCTGTGTGGGACCTTCCATCTGTCAGGAGTGTTATGAAGTCAGTGGCGATGTAGCAAGACAGTTTCAAGAGGTGTTTCCTAAACATCAGAATGAAATTTTGAAAGACCGAGGTTCAGATAAATATTTACTGGATTTATGGAAATGTAACGAACTGATTTTCCTGGAAAGCGGTGTACGTCCGGAGAATATACATGTTACAGATGTTTGTACCTGCTGCAATACGGATGTGTTGTTTTCCCACCGGGGACATCAGGGAAAACGAGGCAATCTTGCAGCATTTCTGGAAATTAGAGAATGACGGAAAAGATTTACAAATTCGTGTAGTTATTGTAAAATTTAAAAGATACGGACTGAACAGATAGGAGGAAATATGAATAAACCAATCGTTGCAATCGTTGGACGTCCAAATGTAGGAAAATCAACTTTGTTTAATGCCCTGGCTAAACAGATGATTTCTATTGTTAAGGATACTCCGGGGGTTACCAGAGATCGAATTTATGCAGATATTGACTGGTTGAATTACCAGTTTACATTAATAGATACCGGTGGTATTGAGCCGGATAGTAACGACATTATTTTGTCCCAGATGAGAGAACAGGCACAGATTGCCATTGACACTGCGGATGTCATTATTTTTATGACAGACGTGAAGCAGGGATTAATTGATTCCGATTCTAAGGTGGCAGATATGCTTCGTAAGAGCAGAAAGCCTGTTGTGTTGGTTGTTAATAAGGTGGACAATTTCAATAAGATGATGGCTGATGTTTATGAATTTTACAATTTAGGAATTGGTGATCCAATTCCGATTTCATCAACACAGCGAAGCGGTTTGGGAGATATGCTGGATGTTGTGACAGGATATTTTGCTGAACTGGAAAAAGATGAGGATGAAGATGATGGCAGACCACGAATTGCGGTAGTAGGAAAGCCGAATGTAGGAAAGTCATCCCTGATTAATAAGTTGACGGGACAGAGTCGAGTGATTGTTTCTGATATTGCGGGAACAACTCGTGATGCCATTGATACAGAAATTGAATACAATGGTAAGGAATATGTCTTTATTGACACGGCCGGGCTTCGTAGAAAAGCAAAGGTTAAGGAAGATATTGAGCGATTTAGCGTGATTCGTACTGTGACTGCAGTAGAGCGTGCAGATGTAGTCATTATTCTGATTGATGCCGTGGAAGGCGTCACAGAGCAGGATGCGAAAATTGCTGGAATTGCCCATGAAAACGGAAAAGGCGTCATCATTGCCGTTAATAAATGGGATGCTATTGAAAAAAATGATAAGACGATTTACGAGTATCAGAAAGATGTAAAGAGCGTGTTGTCCTTTATGCCATATGCGGAATTGATGTTTATTTCTGCAAAGACAGGTCAGAGACTCCCGAAAATGTTTGATACCATCGACTCAGTGATTGAAAACCATGCAATGCGTATTGAAACCGGAGTCTTAAATGAAATTATGGCAGAAGCTGTTGCAATGCAACAGCCACCATCAGATAAGGGAAAACGATTGAAGTTATTCTATATTACGCAGGTGAGCGTAAAACCGCCAACTTTTGTTATTTTTGTAAATGATAAAAAATTGATGCATTTTTCATATACCAGATATATTGAAAACAGAATTCGTGAGGCCTTTGGATTTAGAGGGACTCCGCTGAAATTTATTATTCGTGAGAGAAAAGGAGACTAGAGATGATTTGGCAGAAAGCATTATCCGTTTTAATCGGTTATGGATTTGGATTATTTCAGACTGCATTTATTATCGGTAAAATAAACCATATTGACATTAGGGATTACGGAAGCGGAAATTCCGGAACGACTAATGCAATGCGTACCCTAGGAAAAAAGAGTGGCTTTATTACTTATTTTGGCGATATGTTCAAGGCGGTTTTGGCGATTATCGTCACATACTTCCTGTTTTCCAAGAATTGTAACGACCATCAGTTCCTAATCGCTTTATATGCTGGTTTTGGTGCAATTTTAGGCCATAATTTTCCATTCTATATGAATTTTCGTGGAGGAAAAGGAATAGCGACATTCTCCGGACTGGTTGTTGGATTATTATTGTTCGATTGGAAGTTTTTTGCGTTTGGATTTGTAATATTTTTCGGAACATTGCTTATAACAAAATATGTATCCTTAAGTTCGCTGGTATTGATGTTTTGTTTTTTTGTTGAAATGGTTGTTTTTGGACAATTAAAAATGATTCATGGGCTTCATGACAGCGACCGCGTGGAAGTATATATTTTAGCATTTATTTTAATGACTTTGTCATTTGTCAGACATCGTGCAAATATTAAAAGATTATTAAGCGGTACAGAACGCCGCGTTGGGGATAAAAAGGAGGCAAAACATGTCTAAAGTAACAGTCTTAGGCGGAGGTGGTTGGGCAATCGCACTTGCCAAGGTATTATTTGAAAATAAAAATCAGGTAACCATCTGGTCAAAGCTTGAAAAAGAAGTTCAGGCATTAAACAATGAGAGAGAAAATAAGATTTGTTTACCGGGAGTAAAAATCGATGAATCTATTCAGATTACCGGGGATATTCAGGAAGCAGTGAAGGACTCTGATATTATTGTGATGGCAGTGGCATCTTCTTTCGTAAGAAGTACAGCGGAATTGTTAAAAGGAATTATTCCTGCAGGACAGATTATTGTCGATGTCGCTAAAGGGATTGAAAAGGACAGTTATTATACAATGACGGAAATCATTGAGGAAGTATTGCCGGACTGTGAGGCTGTTGTTTTATCAGGACCAAGCCATGCAGAGGAAGTTGGTAGACAGTTACCGACAGCCGTTGTAATTGGTGCAAAGAAAAAGAACATTGCAGAGACGGTACAGAAAATTTTTTCCAATGATTATTTCCGCGTTTATACTAGCCCGGATCGAAAGAGCATCGAATTAGGCGGCTCTTTAAAGAATGTCATCGCATTGGCTGCTGGAATTGCGGATGGTCTTGGATATGGAGATAATACAGAAGCTGCTTTAATTACCAGAGGAATTAAGGAAATCACACAGTTAGGTGTGGCAATGGGTGGACATTCCAGAACGTTCCATGGTTTATCGGGAATTGGTGACTTGATTGTTACCTGTGATAGTAAGCATTCCAGAAACCGAAGAGCAGGCGTGTTGATTGGAAAAGGATATACTCTGGATGAAGCGGTGAAAGAAGTTAACATGGTTGTGGAAGGTGCGGTTTCAGCGGAAGCAGCATATAATCTGTCTAAGAAATATCAGGTAGATATGCCGATTGTTGAAGCTGTGAATGCGGTGTTATTTCATAATGTGAAAGCTTCAGAAGCAATGAAACAGATGATGAACAGAGCTTTAACCAATGAATTTTCAGATTTAGATTGGGAGTAAGAGATGGATTATTTAATAAAAACATTGGATGAAATGGAGGAGCAGTTTAGGCCCTTCCGTGAACCTTTTAATCGGCTGAAAACATTGATGACATATTATGAATGTGCCATCCTGGAAGTGAAAACGAAATTAGATGTTCTTAATAAGGAGTTTATGGATAATGAACTTCGGAACCCGATAGAGGCAATTAAAACCAGAATGAAGTCTCCGGCAAGCATTATTGAAAAGATGGAACGAAAAGGATTTGAACTTTCTATCGATTCTCTGGAAGAAAACCTAAATGATGTAGCCGGAATACGTGTGGTTTGTTCCTTTATTGACGACATTTATAAAGTGGCGGATATGTTGACTAGTCAGGATGATATTAAGGTATTGATGGTAAAGGACTATATCAAAAATCCGAAAAAGAATGGATATCGAAGTCTTCATTTGGTAATTGAAATTCCGATTTTTCTTTCTACGGGAAAGAAATTTATGAAGGTTGAGGTTCAGATTCGAACCATTGCTATGGATTTTTGGGCAAGCCTGGAACATGAAATTCATTATAAAAAATCGAATTCCAATGCGGATTCTGTCAAGAAATTGACGGAATGTGCTGATACAATTTACGAAACAGACTTGACGATGATGAGCCTTAGAAAAGAAATGATTGACGACGAAGAATAGCGTGACAGCTTTTACATAAGACGGAAAGGAGGGCAATGATGGAAATCCACAATGAGCATGTCATTAAAGGAAAAAAGAATATTGGTACCTTCTTGTTTAGTCGAACGTTCGTGTTCATTTTAATGATACTTTCACAACTTGCCCTGATTTTGCTTCTTTCCTACAATATGTCAGTCAGTAAAACCGTTAATCAGTTTCTTTTGGTATTGCAGTTCGTTTTAGTTGTTTATATCGTTAATGAAAAGTCGGATCCCACCATGAAGCTCATATGGGTGGTATTTATTATGTTTTTACCGGCTTTAGGTACATTGATGTATGTATATGTGAAAATCCAGCCCGGAGCATTTTTCTTGAGAAAAAAACTGGAGCATATTGATTTGAAATCTGAACGTTATCTTCCTATGAAACGAGAAATCTATCAGGATTTAAAGATTCAGGATAAACAAACAGCGTCTCTTAGCCGTTATATTTATAAAAATAACGGATTACCGGTATATAAGAATACAAAGGTTTCATATTTTAATTGTGGTGAGGCGAAGTATGAGGCGCTAGTGCGTCAATTAGAAAACGCACAGAATTTTATCTTTTTGGAATATTTCATTATTGAGGAAGGGAAATTTTGGAATACGATTCTGGATATTCTAAGGAGAAAGGCCCAGGAAGGAGTGGAAGTCCGTGTAATGTATGACGGACTTTGTTCCCTTACAAAACTTGAAATCGGCTATTTCAAAAAGTTAAGGAAAATGGGAATACAGTCAAAGCCATTTGCTCCGGCCAGACCTTTTTTCACTACACAACAAAATAACCGTGATCACCGAAAAATTCTTGTAATTGACGGTAAGGTTGCTTTTACCGGTGGAATCAATTTAGCAGATGAATATATGAATATTAATTCGAAATTTGGTTACTGGAAAGATACTGCAGTGATGTTAGAAGGAGAGGCAGCGCAAAGTTTCACTTTGATGTTCTTACAGATGTGGAATGTTTCTGAAAAGACCATTGGAAATTATGACCGTTATCTGAATGTATCTTTTGAACCAATGGAGTCCGCTGGATATGTCATAGGATATGGGGATGACCCGTTCAGTGAAGAACATATTGGGGAATCTGTTTATCTTCAGATTATCAATACGGCCACCAAGTATCTTCACATTGTATCTCCATATCTAGTGCTTGATAATGTGATGATTACGGCATTGATTATGGCTGCAAAGCGTGGCGTGGATGTAAAAATTGTTCTTCCGGGAATTCCGGATAAAGCCTATGCGTTTTGCGTGGCCAGAACCTATTATGATGAATTGATTTCTGCAGGAATTGAAATTTATGAATTCACTCCGGGATTTACCCATGCAAAAATGTTTATCAGCGATGATGAAAAGGCTACCGTAGGCACGATAAATTTGGATTATCGAAGTTTGTTCCTACATTTTGAAAATGGTTGTTTTATATTTAGAAATGAAGTGATTTATGAAATGGAAAAAGACTATCAGGAAATGCTATCCCAGTCCAGAAAAATCTCGTTGATTGAATGTAAAAATCGACCGATTTTATATAAGGTTTGCGGAAAACTTTTACGATTGGTAGCGCCATTAATGTAATAATTATTTTTCCCTCTACATATATTTTATTAAATTATTGGAAGAAATATATGTGGGGGGATTTTTATGCAATTTAATGTTTATGATGATATTGAACAACGAACAAACGGGGAGATATACATAGGTGTTGTAGGACCGGTTCGAACAGGAAAATCGACCTTTATAAAAAACTTTATGAATTTAGCAATTATTCCGCGAATCAAGGATGAAAATGATTTGAAACGAACGGTGGATGAGTTACCACAGTCATCTTCCGGAAAAACCATTATGACTACGGAACCGAAATTTATTCCTAACAATGCGGTTTCCATTATTCTGGATAATCATACAAAGATGAAAGTTCGTTTGATCGATTGTGTAGGTTTTATGGTGGATGGTGCTACGGGACATATGGAAGAGGAGGAAGAACGTATGGTAAAAACACCATGGTTTTCTGAAAACATTCCTTTTTCCCGTGCCGCGGAAATCGGAACGGAAAAGGTGATTTCCGAACATTCCACCATAGGGATTGTCATCACTAGTGATGGCAGTTTTACTGATTTAGACCCAGAAGCATATAATGATGCATTAGAGAAAACAGTAATGCGACTGAAATCCATACAAAAACCTTTTATTATTTTATTGAATTCCGCAGAACCGGAATCGGAAACGTGCAAGGCTTTGTGCAATCGGATTCGGCAAAAATATAATGTGGCCACGGTTCCAATGAATTGTCTTCATTTGACAGAGCGCAACATTCATGAAATTTTAGAACAAATCCTGTTTGAATTTCCTGTTACTGAGGTACGTTTCGTTACACCTAAGTGGTTAGATATCATGGATCAAAATCAAAAAATGATTCAGGATATTATTGAGGTGTCCAAAGATTTATTGGCTCAAATCACCTACGTGAAGGATTTAAATGGGATTCAGCCCAACGCTAGTGAATATATTCAAGATATCCAAGTGACAGGAGTCGATTTATCCAGTGGGAAAATAAGTATAAGTTTTGAAATAGATGACCGATATTACTATGATACTTTGACGGAAATGACCGGAATGGAAATCAAGAATCAATTACAGTTAATTCAGCTGGTTAAGGAACTATCCGGTCAAAAGAATCATTATATGAAATTTAAAGAAGCCATCAATAGTGTGAAATCTACGGGCTATGGAATTGTGACACCGGAGAAAGAAGAAATCCTTTTAGAAGAACCGGAATTAATTCGAAATGGAAATAAATATGGTGTGAAGATTAAAGCAGTTGCGCCGGCAGTCCATTTTGTAAAAACGGATATTGTTACAGAAATATCACCGATTATTGGTGCGGAAGAACAGGCAGAGGACTTGATTCGTTTTATTAATAATCGGGAAAGTGGTAATGAAGATATCTGGGAAACCAATATTTTTGGAAAAACAATAGGTCAGATTGTGAATGAAGGAATCACAAATAAAATTAATAATCTTTCGGAAGATACCAGAACCAGAATGCAGGGGACTGTGGAAAAGATTACTAATGACCAGAGCCGAGGTGTGATTTGCATTGTTTTATAAACGAGAATCTCTTGTCAGTTGAATAGGCTGAATCTTCCTTGAAAAAAGGATTTTTCTATGCTAAAATAATAAATCGAGTCTAATTAAAGGAGAAATACGATGAATACGTATGAGGATTTAAAACGAAGAGGCCTGATTGCACAGGTTACAGATGAAGAATTAATAAAAGATTTAATTAATGAAGGAAAGGCAGTTTTCTATATTGGATTTGATCCCACTGCAGACAGTTTACATGTTGGTCATTTCATGGCTCTTTGCTTAATGAAGAGACTTCAGATGGCTGGAAACAAACCAATTGCCTTAATTGGTGGAGGTACTGCCATGATTGGTGATCCGTCAGGAAAAACGGATATGAGAAAAATGATGACCAAGGAAACCATTGACCATAATGTTTCCTGCTTTAAAAAGCAGATGAGTCGCTTCATTGATTTTTCTGATGATAAAGCGTTGTTAGTAAATAACGCAGATTGGCTTTTGGATTTAAATTATATTGATGTATTAAGAGAAGTCGGTCCGCACTTTAGTGTTAACAGAATGCTTTCAGCAGAATGTTATAAGCAGAGAATGGAACGTGGATTAAGTTTCCTCGAATTTAACTACATGATTATGCAGAGTTATGACTTCTATAAATTATTCCAGGATTATGGATGTAATCTTCAGTTTGGTGGAGATGATCAGTGGAGTAACATGTTAGGTGGTACAGAATTGATTCGTCGTAAACTTGGAAAAGATGCTTCTGCCATGACTATTACCTTGTTATTAAACTCAGAAGGTAAGAAAATGGGTAAAACAGTATCTGGTGCTGTATGGTTGGATCCTGAAAAAACTTCTCCATACGATTTCTATCAGTATTGGAGAAATGTAGCTGATGCAGATGTCATTAAATGTCTGAAGATGTTAACTTTCCTTCCGATCGAAGAAATTGAAGCAATGGAAGCTTGGCAGGGAAGTGAACTGAATAAGGCGAAAGAAATTCTTGCTTATGAATTGACAAACTTAGTTCATGGTGAAGAAGAGGCCGTAAAGGCACAGGAAACAGCCAGAAAGATTTTCCAGAATGGAGGTATTTCCGGAGATATTCCTACAACCACATATACAAAGGCTGATTTAGATGAAGGAAAAGATATCCTTACTTTATTAACAGATACAAAGCTTGCTGCTTCTCGTGGAGAAGGAAGAAGATTGGTACAGCAGAATGGTATTTCCGTAAACGGAGAAAAGATTACAGCCATTGACGCAACCTTTACCACTGCAGACTTTAATGAAGATGGTGTTCTTTTAATCAAAAAAGGAAAGAAAGCATATCATCAGGTAAAAACTGAGGAATAATTATATTGGACAAATCAATTCGTTGATTTGTCCTTTGTGATGAAATAGATTACGTTATAAAAGGAGAAAAAAGAATGAAGAAAATAACCTCCAATGAATTACGAAATGCTTGGAAGGATTTTTATATTAAAAGAGGACATGTGGACGTCGGTGCAGTATCTTTAGTGTCCGACGGATCTACCGGTGTTATGTTCAATGTTGCCGGAATGCAGCCACTTATGCCATATTTGTTAGGAAAAGAACACCCGCAGGGCACCAGACTTTGTAATGTTCAGGGATGTGTCAGAACCAATGATATTGATTCTGTAGGTGACACGAGTCACGGAACATTCTTTGAAATGATGGGAAGTTGGTCTTTAGGAGATTATTTTAAAGAAGATCGTTGTAAATGGAGTTTTGAACTCCTTACAGAAGTTTTTGGTTTTGATGCAGATCATCTTGCAGCAACTGTATTTGCCGGGGATGAGGATGCGCCAAGAGATGAAGAAGGAGCAAAATATCGAATTGCATCAGGATTCAAACCGGAAAATGTATACTATTTATCAAAAGAGCATAACTGGTGGGGATTGGAATTCGGTCCGTGTGGTCCGGACTCAGAAATGTTCTATATCAATGATGTAGAACCATGTGGTCCTGATTGTAATCCGGGTTGTGACTGTGGAAGATTTACCGAAATCGGAAATGATGTATTCATGCAGTATGAAAAACATCAGGATGGTCATTTAACTCCATTGGAAAAGAAAAACGTGGATACCGGTTGGGGATTAGAACGTAACCTTGCGTTCTTAAATGGTACCTCTGACGTATATCGTACAGATTTCTATACTTCTGTTATTGCATACATTGAAGAAAAATCAGGAATTAAGTATGATGCCGAAGAAAAGTCCACGAAATCCATGCGTATCATCGCTGATCATTGTAGAACAAGCGTGATGCTCATCGGTGATTCGGCAAAACTTCGCCCATCCAATGCAGGGGCAGGATATGTCCTTCGTCGTTTAATTCGTCGTGCAGTAAGACATGGAAGAACATTAAAGTTAACAACAGAAGATTATATTAAAATTGCTTCAATTTTCATTGATGAAGTATATAAGGAAAGTTATCCGCTTCTAACAGAAAACAGAGAATTTGTTCTTTCTGAATTAAAGAAGGAAATCGAACGTTTCCAGTCAACATTGGAAAACGGAATGAAGGAATTCAAGAAAATTCTTGAAACAAAGAAAGAAAATAAGACTTCTGAAATTTCAGGAAAGGAAGCATTCTATTTATATGACACCTTTGGTTTCCCAATCGAATTAACCATCGAAATGGCAGAAGAAGAGGGAATGACTGTTTCTGAAGAAGAATTCAAGGATGCAATGGAAGAACAGAAACAGAAGGCAAGAGCCAATGCGAACTTCTCACAGAAATCATTGGATGAAGATGTATTCGAAAGCCTTGGTTCAGATGTTGTAACAGAGTTCATTGGTTATGATACATTGGAAACAGAAGCAGAAATCGTGGCACTTGCCAATGATTCAGCTATGGTTGACTCTTTAAATGAAGGGGAAAATGGTACGTTGATATTTGCCAAGACTCCGTTCTACGCTACCATGGGTGGACAGAAGGGTGACATCGGTAATATTACCACAAAACAGGGTGTGTTTGCAGTGGAAGATACAGTAAAACTTCCGGAAAACCGTGTAGGTCATGTGGGACATGTTGTATCCGGAACGATTGTTGCTAAGGATACAGCAACATTATCCGTAAATCCGATGACTCGTTCCAATACATGTAAGAATCATTCTGCAACCCATTTGTTACAAGCAGCATTAAAAGAAGTTCTTGGAGATCATGTGGAACAGCAGGGTTCTTATCAGGACAGTGACAGAACACGTTTTGACTTCAGCCATTCGGAAAGCATGACAGCAGATCAGATTAATGCTGTGGAAAAACTTGTAAATGATAAAATTGCAGAAGCGATTCCTGTAGAAACAAAAGTAATGGGAATTGAAGAAGCAAAAGAAAGCGGAGCTATGGCATTGTTTGGAGAGAAATATGGCGACAGCGTTCGCGTTGTTTCTATGGGTGATTTTTCTAAGGAACTTTGCGGTGGTACGCATGTGAAAAATACCGGAGATATTTCTTCCTTTAAGATTCTTTCTGAAAGCGGTGTTGCTGCCGGAGTTCGAAGAATTGAAGCATTAACAGGAGCAAATGTTTTAGCATATTACCGTTCTTTGGAAGAAACATTGGAACAGGCTGCTGCTGCAGCAAAGACCAATGCTGCAAACCTGACAAATAAGATTCAGGACATGCAGGCACAGATTAAGGAATTATCTTCTGAAAATGAATCATTGAAATCAAAACTTGCCAATAATTCCATTGGTGATGTGATGAATCAGATTGAAGAAGTAAACGGTGTGAAACTTCTTGCAACAAAGGTTGCTGATGTGGACATGAACGGACTTCGTAATTTAGGAGATAGCTTAAAAGAAAAAATGGGCGGTGGAGTCGTTGTCATTGTTTCTACAAACGGAGATAAGGCAAACGTTCTTGTTATGGCAGATGATGATGCCATTGCAAAAGGCGCTCATGCCGGAAATATGATTAAGGAAATTGCCAAACTGGTAGGTGGTGGCGGCGGTGGTCGTCCGAATATGGCTCAGGCCGGTGGAAAGAACCCTGCAGGAGCTGAGGATGCAGTGAAGGCTGCAAAAGAGATTCTCGCTGCACAACTTTCATAAGTTTGGATAAAGAAAGAAAAGGATTGTTAAATGAGTAAAGAAGGAAGATCGGTTACGATACAGGCGGCGATTCTTGCTTCAGCTGGTTTGATTACTAAGGCCATTGGTTTTGTGTATAGAATACCAATGGCCAATATTTTGGGTAACACAGGGAATGGGATTTATTCTGTTGCATTTGGAATTTACAGTATTGCCTTAACCCTTTCCTCATACAGTATGCCGGTTTCCATTTCGAAACTGATCGCTGAAAAAAGTATTGAGGACAAAGATGCTGGAAAAAGAGTTTTTAGAGTTGCCTTGGTGATTTCATTATTGTTAGGATTGATTGCTTCTATGGGATTATATTTTGGAGCAGATTTTCTGGCAGATCAATATCATAAAGATGGAATTCAAATGTCCTTGAGAATTCTGGCACCGACTACATTAATTGTTTCGGTTCTTGGATGTTTTCGTGGATATTTTCAGGGCTACGGAAATATGTTGCCAACATCAGTTTCTCAGGTTTTGGAACAGATTATGAATGCGGTAATCAGTGTTGTAGGAGCATTGTACCTTGTGAAAGTAGTCGCGGATACAGATAATCTGGCAGCGGTACGATCCGCCGGTGGAACTACCGGAACTCTAGCCGGAGCTTTGACGGCATTATTGATTATCTTTGGGATATATCTGAAAAAAAGGAACAAAAACGAAATTCATATTACGCTGGATGAATTTAAAAACATTGCCAAGCTATTGATTTTAATGATGTTGCCAATTATTTTCAGTCAGACTATTTATCAGGTTGGATATACATTGGATGATTTGATTTTTCCGAAAATAATGCTGCAGAAGGGATTTACTTCTAAGACTATTACGGATTTACAGGGGATTTTTAATACACAGTATACCCAGATGATTAATCTGCCGATAGGAATGGCTACAGCCTTCGGTGTTTCTTTGATTCCGAGAATCAGTAGAGCATTTGCAGAAAAAAATCAGGAGAATCTAGATAATTACATTAATAAACTGATTAGTATGACTTCCTTGATTGTTTTCCCAGCAGCGGTAGGATTATCTGTTTGTTCCAGAGAAATCATGGAAGTGTTATTCCCGGCCTTGGGAAGTTACACCAATGTGGCTGTTCGATTGATGTTATTTGGTTCCTGCGGAGCAGTATTTTATTCCTTTTCCACCATATCAACATCGATTTTACAGGGGACCAATCATTTCAGAATACCGGTAATCAATAGTTTTATTTCCTTGGTACTTCATATTGGATTGGTAATTATTCTTTTATTCCAGACAGATTGGAATGTTTATGTGATTTTAATTGGTGATTTGACCTTTGCATTGTTAATCTTTATTCTCAATGCGATTTATATTAAGAAACACATCCCGTGCACAATCCGATTGAAGGAAAATGTGATAAATCATATTCTAAATGCATTGGTTATGGGCATTGCCATTTTGCTTGTTGATTTTATTATTGGGAAATTTATTTCCATTCCAATCATTGTTATGGCGGTAAAAGTACTATGCGGTATGATTGTTTATGGAATTCTGGAATTTCAGTGTCTGAAGAGTATTCGTAGGGGATAAGGAGTGCTCATAAGGGATATTCCTACCATAACTTTATGAAAAAGGTATTGACGATGCTGAAATTTGTGATATAATATTTTTTGTGTTTTAACACAAATACCTACAGTTTTAGGAATCTATAACTGAAGGGAGGTCAGGAAAGAATGTCAAGCGTTATCGTAAAAGAAAATGAATCTATCGACAGTGCATTACGTAGATTCAAGAGAAATTGCGCAAAAGCTGGTATCCAGCAGGAAATTCGTAAGCGTGAACATTACGAAAAACCAAGCGTAAAGCGTAAGAAAAAGTCAGAAGCCGCTAGAAAGCGCAAATATAATTAATTAATGATAAAAAGCCGGAACTTTTGGTTCCGGTTTTTTTATGTTAAAAAGTTCCCGACCATTTTTAATTAATTAAAAAAATAAAAAAATAATTTTTTTTGAGATATTTTGTTGTTTTGAGTTGTATTATAGGTAGATGCATCAAAAGAAAGGGCTTTTATAATGATATCAAAAGATAAAACATATCATTGGGCTGATGTGGAACAAATTGTAGATAAATACAGTACAATGCTCCTACGTTTGGCGTATTCCCATGTGGGAAATATGGAAGACGCAGAGGATATTATTCAGGATGTGTTTATAAAATTTGCCGGTCAACCGATTTTTAAAAGTGAAGAACATAAAAAAGCATGGCTAATCCGAGTAACAATTAATCAGTGTATTAATTTATCGAAGTCTTCTCATAAAACGAAAACAGCGGAATTAGATTTTGATATTCCTCAAGAGGAAAAAGAAACACAGGATTTAATCCCATATCTGATGAAACTTCCGGATAAATATAAGTCTGTGTTATATCTTTACTACTATGAGGAATATTCCGTTGATTACATTTCTGACTTGTTAAAGAAACGTCCGTCAAGTATTTATACACTTTTAGACAGAGGACGGAAACAACTAAAAATCTTGTTGGAAAAGGAGGGGTATTGATGAAAAAAGAAAATAATGATTCTTTAGAACTAAGGCAAATGTTTCAGAATACATTTGATCCTTATAAAGCATCAGATGAAATGAAAAACAAAATAAAAGACAACATCAAAATACAGATGGAATCAGACAAGCAAAAAAAACATCATGTAGTTCGTTTTTCCAGAGTTGCAGCAATTGCTGCCTGTTTTCTTTTGATTATTTGTGCTGTAAATTATAACAGCATTAAAGCAGGTGTTGGAAGTTTATATGAATATTTTTTCCGTTCTGTGGAAACAAAGTATGATCATGATTTGAAAGACTATAGCATTGATATTCAGAAAAAAGTTCTTTTAGAAGATGATTGTTATTTAGAAATTAAGGAAGCAGCATTCAAAGACCATGGAGTTGACTTTAAGTTAAAACTGATTGATGATGCTAACAGATTCGAATTGGTTGGGTATGAAATAACTTTAAAAGAAAAAAAACAGGTATATGATTTTTACACAGAAATGTTTGTAAATACCGGTGAATATTATCTGGCTTCCTTGATTTTTGCAAACAAGGAAATGTGGAAAGACTTTAAGAACAAAGAATTCACATTTGATGCGACAGTTCTATATATAGATCGTTCAAAAGATGATGGGGAACTGTTAGAAAAGCACACGACACTAACATTAACTCCTAAGTACATCTATCACACAAAAAGCTGTAAGATGAAGAATCAGAAAATTTATAATGATGGATTTTATAAGATAGAATTGATTGAATTGAATTCGTGGTATATGAAGGTTATATGTCAAGAATTGAAAAATAAAGATTCGAACAAATTCCGTTTTTTAAATATTGCTACAGAAAAAGAGGATTTGTTGTTCTTGGGAGGTTCTAATTGCGGAACTGTTGAAGATAATGATGTGGTTGAAACAGACAATACCGCTGAAATGATTTATCAAATCCCTGAAAAGGAACCTGATTATTTATATATCAGAACCTTTGAGATTGATTTTAAGGAAATGGAACAGAATCAAGAAAAAATTGGGGATGACCCATTGGATCTTGAAAACTTTGAAAAGAATCTCACGCAGGATAAGAAAGTTCCAATGATTTGGGAATAGGAGGAAAGAATTATGATACATAGAAATCAAATAAAAAAACTAATTAGTGCTCTGGTTGTGTTGATGGTTATTACATCCACAACACTCTCAAATTTTTATATCACAAAAGGTGATATTACATATGATGATGATATACCGATTCTTAATCGTTATACGATTGAAAATGCTGAAAAATTAACCGGTGATTCCAAATTCAAAATGAATGTAGATCTTACGGAAGAAGGATTAGGAGTTACCAGAGCTACTTTTAAATTTCGAGGTGAAAAAACGAAACGAGAGGTCTCATTTACTTATGTAGCAGGAGAGGTAGACTGTTTAGGTCATAAGTGTAATCCGCTTTTTACGGGAGTTCACTCTTTAATTTTTGATTTGAAAAAAGCAAAGTTACCGCAGGACACCTATGTGATTGAAGACATTTTTCTATATGATGCAAATAACAATAGTTATTGTGATTCCCTAGGATTTCGACATGAATGGGAAGATAAGTCTACATTAGAATTCAAGATTGTTACATCTAAAATTACGGATGTATCTTCTCCGATTATTAAATCATTTAAGATACCTAACAACAATAATATCAAGTTAGGTGCATTCTGTAATGTTGAAATTGATTGTGAAGATGAAACGGGTGTAAAAGAGATTGTTTTAACTTATCAAATGGGAGAAGACAAGGTTATTTTTTATTGTTATGACCAGACAGGAAGGATCAATGGAAAACGAAAAGTGAATTTTATTCCTGAATACTACATGATGGGAAATGCCAAGAAAGGAACTTATTATTTATCAGAGATTCAATGCACTGATAGGTATGGGAACTCTGCAACAATGCACATTTCTCCGTTTAATAACAGTCAATTCACTAATTCCATCACGGTTACAAAAGTGAATGCAGAGGAAATGATAGAACCACAATTAGAGAATGCAAAAATATTAAAGAATAATATCACGACCCCTAATGTTTTAAAATTACGTATTAAGGTAAAAACCGATAATCCGTCTATTTCGAATGTGAGGTGTAGTATTGAAAATCAGGAAGGCAGAGTTTATTTTTTAGATGCCAAATTACAAAAGGATTTAACTACCGGGATTTATAATATATCGTTTCCGATTAGTCCTTATACACAAAGTGGAGAATATCGTATAATAAATATTAGCTTTTATAGTGCTTATGGAATTACAGATTATTGGAATGAAAGTGATGTTTCTACGGTAAAAGAGGAGTATTCTCTCAATAGTCGATTAAACGATGATAAGTTTGTTGTTAAATCACCTTATAATGTTTCTTATTATGGCTCACTTTCCAATTCTACAAAAATTATGCAGGTTATCAAAAACCTGAAAGAAGGACAAATTGCCGTACTCGATTATTCCTATCAAACTAAAGTAGATAAAAAGGTCTTTGAAGCCATTACCGGTAAAAATATCACTCTTGTATTTCAAAATAGTGATGTTCAGTGGATTTTTAATGGGAAAAACGTGAAAAAAAGTCGTTGCAAGACCATTGACTTGAAAACGAAAATCTCAAGAGAAAGCGGAAAAAAATATGGATTTGCAAATGACAAATATGTGTTAAAAGTAAAGTTTGCATCCAATGGGGTTTTACCGGGGACTGCAAAGATCCGAGTAAATACCAACTACTTAAGTGCTAAGTATAAAGTGAATGATGATATGATATTAAGCTACATGAAAAAATTACCGAATGTGTTAGATAAGAATGTACAGATTAAAGAGGACGGTTTCGCAGAAATATCTATTTCACATAATTCAACATATATTTTATCGGATAAAATGCCACGTCTGGCTTCGCCAAAGTCCTTTGCTGTTAAGAAGAAAACAAGGACTTCCATAACATTGAAATGGAATAAAGTCTTTTGTGCGGAAGGCTATGATATTTACCGCGGCGATTCTGTCAAGGGAAATATGAAAAAGATTAAAACAATCAAAAGTTTTAAAACATTAAAGTTTACGGACAAGAATTTACGAAGCGGAAAGAAATACTATTATCGATTAAAGGCAATCAGTAGAACCAAAGGTGTGAAATCTATTTATAGCAAAAAAATAGTTGTGAAAACAAAATAATTATTAAGTTATGGAGAATGGAGAGAACAATTCATGAAGAAACAATGGATTAGCGGCTTTTTAGTAGCTGTTATAATCATTACAACAGTGTTTAGTAATACAAAAATGATAATCGCTGATAACTCATACGATATCACGAAACCGGTACTAAATTCCATAATTGTCAATGATCCTATGAACCTTGACGGAGATGGAAAAATGAATTTATGTTTGGATATTACCGAGGATGGAGCCGGTGTCACTCTTATCAATATAAAGTTGGTTGGTGTTCATACGAAAAATACTTTTTATGTGACTTATTCATCCAATGTTGATAATAACCTTAGTTTTTATTCGGCACCATTATTTTCTGGAAAAAATAATATTTCTGTAAATATTTACGATATGTATAATCCTCATGCAGTATTGTTGGATGAATATTTCATAGAATCGATTGAATTAAGTGATGCGAACGGAAATAAAAATTCATATTCTTTATCGGAAGGTGGCGACTGGGTAAGTAAAAGCACCACAATGATTCGAATAACCCGTTCATCCCATATCGATGCAACAGCTCCTGTCATCCAATCTTTTTCTGTGGAAAACAGTGGTGGAATTGATGTAACTAAAGGATGTATCGACGTAACGATGGATTTGATTGAAGCTGGAAGTGGTCTGCAGAGCATTGATTTTGCCTTTCGAGATAAAGATGACAAAATAATTTATTTACAATGGTCAAACTATGGCATTAAATCAAACAGTTTACAAAGTGGAAAAATTAAAATCAAATTAGAAATTTCAAAATACGTTAAACCGGGGAAATATCAACTGTGTTCCTTAGCGGCTCGAGATAATGAGGGAAATGTCCTATGGTTAACTGAAGAACATGCAGAATTATATAATTCGAAATATACACAGTCCATTGAAATAATAAAATCTCTATATGTCGATAATTTTGTAAAGATTAATAAGATAGAAGTGATTTCAAAAAAAGTTGTTACACCGGATGTATTAAAACTAAAAATGGATCTTGAAACAGGTAAGGGTGGAATTCGTGGCATTTTTTTGAAGTTAATGGATGATCACGGAAATAAAAAAATTTTAATCTGGGATTCTGAAAAAACAATTCGGTCAGGAACATATATCTTTTCGTTTCCGGTTAGTGCGTATTCGGTAGATGGAAATTATAAAATTCATTCAATCACATTTTTTGATGAGTATGAAACGGATAATCTAAAGCAATATTATGGAGAAAATTCAAAATCCTCTTTGAGAGAGTCCTTACTGGATGTTCCTGATTTTTCAAATCCTACCATACAAATAAAGAGTGCGTTTGACATCAGTTATTATGGTTCGACTGCTAATATCGCCGGAGCATTGCAGGCCATTAACAAGATGAAGAATGGTCAGGTTGCGGTTTTGGATTATCGAAATTATTATTATGCGGACAAGAAATTATTTGAAGCAATTGCCGGTGCTGATAAAACAATTGTTTTTCAGGATTCAGATGTGCAATGGGTATTTCATGGAACAGATATAAAAAAGAAACAATGTAAAACGATTAATTTACATGTTGACATTTCAAAAGAAAAGGGAACAGATTTTGGGTATGCAGATGATCCCTATATTTTGTTAATGCGCTTTGCTAAAAACGGAAAACTTCCGGGAAAAGTAAAGATGCGAATTAATGATGAATATTTAAAACAGAAATATAAAGTTAACAATCAAATGATATTAAGTTATTTTGATAAATCGGCTGAAGTATTAGACAAGAATGTAAAATGTTCTAAGGATGGATATATGGAATTTTCAATCAAACATAATTCGAAATATATTCTATCCGATAAAATGCCGCGTTTATTAGCTCCATTATGTTTTAAAGCAAAAAGATTCGGTAAAAGTGCAGTGAAGCTGTCATGGGGAAGAGTGGCCGGCGCAACCGGATATACGATTTACAGAGCTTCTAAGAAGAACGGAAAAATGAAGCGAATAAAAATAGTTAAGAGTGGAAGAACTTTAAAATACAAAGATTACAATGTAAAAAAGGGGAAGCGATATTATTATAGAATTAAAGGGAACGGATATAATAAAAAAATCAAAGCGATATATAGTAGAAAAATATCAGTGAAAATCAAGAAATAATCACTTAAAAATCTTTACAAAATCAGATCTGGATTGGCTTATACCAGAATGCTAAAACCTTCGGAATTTTTCTTCCGAAGGTTTTGTTAATTCCGGAGTGTTCCTTGAATATACTATAAAAAAGTCCGAGAGTTCTGTATGTTTCAGGTTGATAATTCTTATGATTTTCCGAGAGATGTGATTGGGAAAGAAGTGTTATGCCAGATGATTGGACAAAAAGAGTTCATTATCGAAAATTATAAACGATTATTGTTATTTTTACCGGAAGAAATAAAAGTTCAGTGTCATTGTTATACTTTAACGATTAAAGGGGAGCATCTTGTCATATCATATTATAACAATGAAACAATTATTCTTTCAGGATGCATTCATGAAATATCATTTTTATAAATTCTTTTTAGAAAAGAAATATCTATATCGAATTTTGAATTGTAGAGAAGGAGTATGCCTAAAAAATATAATTGAAAATAATCAAAGGGTCTCATTTGAAATTGAAGCTGGAAATTTATCTCGGTTTTTAAAATTATTGGAACAGGAAAAAATTCCGGTCCAATCATATCAAGAAAAAGGTATCCGCACGAAATTCACCTTTTCTGTTATCAAAGTACTCGGTATAGCAACGGTAATTATACTGGTTAGCTTATGGCTTAATTCCAGATATATTTGGAAGATTTCAGTCGATGGTAATTATACTTATACCGAAGAACAGTTGAAGGCTTTTATTCATAAAAATAACTTTCAGGAAGGCGTTCGAAAATCAGCAGTACAGTGCAGTGTTCTTGAAAACATGATTCGAAACCATTATCCGGATATTAGTTGGGTCAGCTGCGAAATAAAAGGGACAAATTTAATTGTTCATATCAAGGAAAATTATATATCAGAAATAAGTACGAAGGAAACAAAGCCTTATCATTTAGTTTCCAATGTTTCCGGTACAATTGTGTCTATCATTGCTAGAAACGGTCGGCCAATGGTAAAGAAAGGACAACAAGTGAAAAAAGGGGAGTGTCTGATTTCTGGAATTGTAGAAACAAAAAATGAATCAGATGAAGTGATTGGAACACATAATTGTATGGCTGATGGTGATATTAAGGCAAAAGTAACTCATCAATACAAAGAATTTCTTGATCAGACAAAAATCGTTGTAGATCCAAGCCAAAGAAGAACGTTTTTCTTCCCTTTCCCGGCGTCATATGTTTTAAAAATGTCCGGAAAAGAGAATCAATATGTAGAAAAGAGTTCCTCACCAATGGCGTTATTTGATAATTACTATTTACCGATTCGAATGCATACTTACACGGTCTATGAAAAGGAGCCGAAAACTATTCATGTGTCTGCGAAGGAAGCAGAACAAATACTTCATCACAAAATGTTGTATTATTTTGCACAATTGGAGCAAAAGGGGTACAAAATATTGAAAAAAGATGTTAAAATGGAATCTGTTAAAAAGAAATATTGTCTCCGGGGTTCTTTTGAGTGTATAGAGCCCATAGGAAAAGTGGAATATATCAATCTTGAAAAAGAGGAAAGGGAACATTTTACCAATGAGTGTAATTGATCATATTATGGATATTCCATCGGAACATCAGCGAAATGTATTCGGACAGTTTGATTGTCATATTAAAAAAATTGAGCGAACTTTACATGTTACGATGATTTCCAGAGATTCTGAACTGAAAATCATCGGTGCTGATTTAGCTTGTCAACGAGCGAAAAGTGTGTTTTTAGAATTGTTGGAATTATCAAAGCGGGGAAATGAAATTACGGAACAGAATGTTGATTATGCATTAGCTCTTGCTTTTGAAAATAATGAGGGAGCTCTTGTGGAATTAGACGATGAAATCATCTGTAGAACCGTTATGGGAAAACCGGTTAAGCCGAAAACGCTGGGACAGCAGAAATATGTGAAGTACATCCGGGACCATATGATAGTTTTTGGGATTGGGCCTGCAGGTACCGGTAAGACATATTTAGCTATGGCTATGGCGGTAACTGCATTGAAAAACAATGAAGTCAATAAAATCATCTTAACAAGACCGGCTATTGAAGCAGGGGAAAATCTTGGTTTTTTACCGGGAGATTTACAGAGTAAGGTCGATCCGTATTTAAGACCGTTATATGATGCTTTATATCAGTTAATGGGGGCTGAAAGTTTTGCGGCAAACAGTGAAAAGGGAATCATTGAAGTGGCTCCATTGGCCTATATGCGTGGTCGAACCCTGGATAATGCATTCATTATTTTAGATGAAGCACAAAATACTACTCCGGCTCAGATGAAGATGTTTTTAACTCGTATAGGTTTCGGTTCGAAGGTCATAGTAACCGGCGATCGAACCCAGAAAGATTTACCAAAGGATGTGACCTCAGGTTTGGAAGTCGCCACAAAGGTGTTATCTACAGTGGATGATATCGGATTTATTTATCTGGATAACAATGATGTGGTCCGACATCCGTTAGTGCAAAAGATTGTTAAAGCATACGAAGAGTATGATAATCGACAAAGAAACAGAAAGGCGGAAACCAAACCGAAACAGGCGAAAAAATGAGTGTAATTATAGAAAATGAATACGAAAAGAACATTGCTATTGATTACGAGAAAATCATTCGGGATGTAGTTGAGGAAGCAATTAATTTTGTGCAATGTCCGTATGAATGCGAAGTTTCAGTTTCTATTGTGAATAACGACGCAATTCATCAATTAAATCGGGAAAGCCGGGAAATTGACCGTCCGACGGATGTGTTGTCATTTCCGATGCTGGAATACATTGAACCGGCGGATTTTTCCGCTGTCGAGAAAGATGTTTGTAATTTTAATCCAGATACCGGGGAATTGATTTTAGGTGATATAGTAATCTCTTATGATAAAGTCATTGCTCAGGCGAAGGAATATGGACATTCACTAAAAAGAGAATTTGCTTTTCTTGTAGCACACAGTATGTTACATCTGTTTGGCTATGACCATATGGAAGAGACGGAACGATTGGAAATGGAAGAAAAGCAGGAAATCATTTTGAAAAATCTAGGAATTACGAGGAATTAGTACATGAAAAAATATTTAACAAAGAAAACAATTGGAATTGCTGTTGCAGTCGTTTTAGTGATTGCGGGAATTGTTACAGCAGTAGCTTTCTCAGGAAAAGAAAAGAAGAAGATAGAAACACCGCAGACCACAGCAGAAGTTACAACAGTACAGGAAACAACTACGGAAGTAGTGGATCCACATGCAGGCAAGGTACAGAGTTATCTGACCGGTGAATATGTGAGTAAAAAACAGGCGAACAAGCGACCAATCGCTGTTATGATTAATAATATTCAAGATGCTATTCCACAGTCTGGAATTAGTAAGGCGAAGGTGATGTATGAAGCACCTGTAGAAGGTGGTATCACAAGAATGATGGCAATTTTCGATGATTTTGAAGACATTAAGAAAATCGGGTCCATTCGAAGCTGCCGTTTATATTATCCGAAATTTGCAAATGAATGGGATGCCATTTATGTACATTACGGTCAGTCAAAATATGCCCTTGATTTCTTGAAAAGTGGCAAGGTTGATACAGTCAGTGCATTAAACAGAGAAGCATCTTTCTATCGTGATAACAGTAAATTTGCACCACATAATCTTTATGCTACCGGTGCAAAACTAAAAGAAGGTATTAAAGCGTTAGGATATGAAACAAAACATGGTTCTGATTACCATGGACATTTTTCTTTCGCAGAAGAAGACAAGAAAGTAAGTTTTGAAAAAGGTAAAACTGCAAAGAAAGTGGAAATTGGTTATTTAATCAATCATCCATGGTTCGAGTATAATGAGAAAAACGGACAGTATTACCGTTTTCAGTATAGTGGAAAGCATATTGATGAATCTACCGGAAAACAGCTTCATTTTTCCAATATTCTTATCCAGTGTGTAGATGCATCTCTTTATCCGGACAATAAGAGTCTTAATATGTCATTAATCGGTTCCGGAAAAGGTTGGTATGTCACCAATGGAAAGGCAGAAAAGATTACTTGGGAAAAGAAAAAGGATTTAGGACAGACATCTTATAAGGATGCCAATGGTAATGAAATTGTATTGAATACCGGAAAGACTTTTGTCTGCGTTGTATTAAATGAATATGCTGACAATGTTAAATTCAGCAAATAACACAAAGTATAATTAATAAAAAAGTGTAAAAAATATATGCATAAGTTTAGGAACATCATTACGGTTTTTCGTAGGAAAAGGGGATTGAAATGAATAAACGAGCATATATTTTTTATTTCACAGTGATTTTAATGGGAGTAATAGTTTCTTTCTTCGCAGGGAAGAAATATGGAACAGAAGATTTAAAGACCACACAAACGAATGTAACTGCATCAGCAGAACATCAAACGAAAAAGGTCATCGAAGGTTATTGGTTAAAACGCAAAAATGATAAAATCGTGATTTATGATCAGAACCAAACAAACGTAATCGCTGAAACAGATATTCGCGAAAAAGATTGTACAGAAAAAGACTCCAAATTATTGGAACAGGGAATTTATCTGGAAAATATGGAATGTCTGTTTAAGTTTTTACAGGCACATACCAGTTAAAAAGAATGGAGAAAAGGATGAAGGTAATTGTTATTGGTGGCGGTGCTTCCGGACTATTTGCTGCAATACATGCAGCGCGATTGGGTGCAAGTGTAACCATCCTTGAGCAGGATAAGAAAACCGGAAAGAAACTTTCTGTAACAGGAAATGGAAAGTGTAATATTACGAATTATAATTTAATTGCTGAAGATACTAAGGATTGTGTAGAACAGTATTACTACGGAGATTATAAACTGATTCGCAGTGTCTTTCGTCATTTTAATGCGAAAGATGTGGTTTCGTTCTTTGAACAGATTGGTGTGTGTTCTTATGTGGAAAAAAATTATAATGGAATATATCCGAAAAGTAATCAGGCATCTTCCGTGACACAGGCATTAACGGATTATGCCAGAGAACTTCAGGTTAAGATTAAAACAAATAATTTCATCTATGGTATTTCAAAGACAGAACAGGGGTTTTGTGTTGATGTGGGAATTCCACTCCAGTGCGATCGCTTGATTATTGCGACTGGCGGTTATCTTCCAGACGTGGAAGGAATGTCCGGTCATGAAATTGCAAAATCTTTCGGACATACCATTCATCCTTTAAAACCTGCCCTGACGGCGTTGATTGGAAAGTGTGGTTTGAATCGTGCTTCAGGTGTAAGAATACCTGCTAAAATTTCGAAGAAAAACGGTGAATCCCAGAGTGGCGAACTCCAGATAACGGATTATGGTATATCAGGAATTCCTGTATTTAACCTGAGTCATTTGATTCATGACGGAGAGCAGCTATGGATTGATTTTTTTCCGGAATATCAAACGATGGATTCTTTCCGGGACTACATAAAATCTGTTTATGAAAACTTAAAACAATATCGTTTGTCTGCTACATTAGGACAGGCTCTTGTGGGAATGTTTCCTTCAAAACTACTCACTATAGCTCTAAAGGAAACTAAATTGTCTGAGAAAGCGAAAATCAGTGAATTATCAGAAGAAGCGTTTTCTTCTGTTTTTGAATTATTAAAAGCTTATCCTTTTCCAGTGAAGAGTCGAAGAGATTTTTCTTTTGCACAGGTTACACAGGGCGGTGTACCATTGAAAGAAGTGAATCCGGATTCTATGGAATCCGAAAAATGTAGTGGCTTATATTTTGTTGGAGAAATTCTTGATGTGGATGGAATTTGTGGTGGATATAATTTACAGTGGGCATGGTCCACAGGATATATTGCAGGAGTAAACAGTAGTAAATGATTTATTTAAAAATTTCGAATATTAAATTACATATGGATTGCACGAAGCAGGATGTTGTGAGTGAGGCACTTCGAATTGCCAAGGTACCGGAAAAGGAATTGGAATCTTTTAAAATCATAAAGTATTCCATTGATGCCAGAAAAAAAGACAATATCCTTAAGCAGTTTACAGTATTATTGTCTGTAAAACGGTATCAGGGAAAGCATAAGAATGTTCATGTTCTGAAAGAACTGCCGAAATATACCTATGAGATTACTGGAAAAGACTCTCTGAATCATCCGCCGGTTGTTGTAGGATTTGGCCCTGCGGGAATGTTTTGTTCCTATTTACTGGCTTTGAATGGATATCGTCCAATTATTATTGAACGTGGCAGTGATGTGGAGCAAAGAATTCATGACGTAAATGATTTTTGGCGTACAGGTAATCTGAACCCGAATTCCAATGTGCAGTTTGGGGAAGGAGGCGCAGGAACTTTTTCTGACGGGAAGCTCAATACTGGAATCAAGGATAAATTTCACCGCATTGATTTCGTACTAAATACCTTTGTTCGATTTGGTGCTGCGGAAAATATTACCTATGATGCAAAACCACATATCGGAACAGATGTTTTGTGTGATGTGGTAAAACGGATGCGCGAAGAAATCATTCGACTGGGTGGACATTTCCTGTTTCAGACTCAAGTGACAGATTTTAAGATCAACAATGGCATCTTAACAGCAGTGGAAATCAATGAGAAGGAATGGATTGAAACTGAATTATGCGTGCTTGCCATTGGTCATAGTGCCCGAGATACGTTCCGAAAACTACACCAGCGTGGCGTATTCATGGAACAGAAGCCATTTGCCATGGGGGTTCGTGTGGAGCACTCGCAGGAAATGATTAATCAGTCTCAATATGGATTTCCTGATAATCGTTTAGGGGCTGCACCTTATAAATTGACTTATCATACGAAAAAAGATCGAGGTGTTTATTCTTTTTGCATGTGTCCGGGTGGATATGTGGTAAATTCTTCTTCTCAGGAAGGGAAACTTTGTATCAATGGGATGAGTTATCAAAAAAGAGATTCAGCCAATGCTAATAGCGCGATTGTTACGACAGTAACCCCAAAGGATTTTGCAACAGATCATCCGTTATCAGGAATGGAACTTCAAGAAGAAATTGAGGAGAAGACATATGCAGCCTGTGAGGGAAAGATTCCGGTGCAGTGTTACGGTGATTTCGTGAATCATAAAAAAACAACTTCATTAGGAATGGTAACCCCTTGTGTGAAAGGTTCCTATGAATTATCAGATTTAAATGAAATTTTACCGGATTATATTAGTGATTCCATTCGAGAAGCTATGGGATATTTTGGAACTGTGATTCAAGGATTCGACAGGGAAGACACGGTGATGCTTGCGGTAGAAAGCAGAACATCTTCTCCTGTGCGAATTGTAAGAAATGAGTTCTTTCAATCTAATATTCAAGGTTTACTTCCGGCAGGAGAAGGTGCTGGATATGCAGGAGGAATCACTTCAGCAGCAATTGACGGAATGAAAATCTTTGAAAATATTGTTTCCAGATTTCGCCCGTTTGAATAATTGTCTGAAATGTAGTATTATTATAGGATGTGTGTTAACTACATAACACGGATAGAGAAACAGCGATAGGAGAGTAACTATGAATATTCGTTTTCTTGCTCAGGCAGAATATTTTAATTGTATTCATCTGAAGGAAGATATTATTCTGGAAAAAGAATACACGGAAGGGATTTTTGACGACCTGCCAAAGGTAAGATATTTTCTTTATTATTTAGAGGAAAATGTTCGCAAGGAAGTTATGCCACATGATGATAAAATGGATATTTTCCAGATTACAAACTGTCAGTTTGATTCTGATTTTATTTATTTTACTTCATATGAGGAACTTCCATTAGAAGGATATATTTTTAATATTATTCGATATAATATCGTGGATCATACCAGTACTAAAATCATTACCTTAAAAGATGATGCCACCTTATATCCGAAAATGAAAGAAATCAAAATATTTGTCTTAGATGATTCCAATCTGATTGTTCAGCGTTCCTTATTACAAAAAAAAGGGAATCAGGGACACGAAGGATTCTATGAACACAATCTGTTATTATTTAATTTTCTTAAGAACAAACAGATAAATATTTATGATGAAAATTTGGTAAAAAACGGTATAGATTATATTCTTCCCTGTGGAGAAAATAACTGTATTATGAAAACAGGTTTTTCACTGTTTAAGGATGATTTGAGAGACAAAATCGATAAGGAAGAGGCTTCTGTGGAGTCCCTGTTCGTAATCAATATTCAGCAGTTTATTAGTGATTTGCAGTTAGACAGACAGAACCTTGTAATGAGTGCCATCGATCAATCATATTATGACACGACCATTGTTCATGCAAAAATTATCGAAAACTACTTGATTTATTCGAAATATAATTTTGAAAGCAATGAGGAAAATGTCATTTTCTATAACATTATTAGCAAAGAGTTATATACTTGTATCAATAATACCAGTTTAAATGACTCGCTTTTGAAGAATGCAACAGTTATCGATGAAACACCATATATGTTAACGAAAAATTCTTCCGGAACCCAGTTCTTTAATCTGGTTTCTAATGAAATCGTCGCAACCTATTCGGAAGATTTTCATATCGAATACATTAATAACACAACAATTATTTCAACTTCCTCTGAAAAAAATCTTTTCGGTAAGGAAAAGAAATTTGTAAATATTAATAAATTCCCATCGAAGAAAGTCGTTTTACAAGAAAACGGGGAATATTTAGGAGCTGTTTCTTCAAACAGGGAAACGACATTTATTTTTCTGAAATAAAAAGGAGAACCCATGAATCAGGAAAAAATTAAACGAATTAATGAATTGTATCATAAATCAAAGCAGGAAGGATTAACGGATGCAGAGAAAGCTGAACAACAAAAGCTCCGCACGGAATATCGTATGTCCATTATCAATAGTCTTTCCGCAAACCTTGATAATGTCCGCATCAAGAATGCTGATGGAAGCTTATCAAAATTAGAACCGAAGAGGCACTAGTTCGATGAATCAAATGAAACAAAAAATCCGTAAGGATATGATTCAGAAAAGAAAAGATTTAACCATTCAAGAATATCAAACAAAAAGCGATTGCATATGCCAAAAAATCATGAGACGATCTGACTTTCAGCAAGCGAATGTGGTATATGCATATTTTGCTGTAAGGCAAGAAGTATCTTTAAAGACAATAATTCAATATTGTCTGAAAAGAAATAAACAAATTGCCCTTCCTCGAGTAGAAGGTGAGAACATTACATTTTATCTGATTCGAGGATTCGAGGATGTAGGAGAGGGATATTTTCATGTGATGGAGCCAAAGGCTTCCTGTGAAAAAGCACCTGCACCGGATTTGCTTTTGGTTCCCGGTGTTGCCTTTACAGATTCAGGAAACCGTTTAGGATATGGCGGCGGATTTTATGACCGTTTTCTAAAAGAACATCCTTGTAAAACAATTGGAATCGGATATGATTTTCAGTTGTTAAAAGAATTGCCGACCGAAGAACATGATATATGTTTGGATGAGGTCATTACAGATTAATAGAGTTTAGGAGATTGTATGGAGTTTACAAATGAATCAGAAAAGCAACAATATTATATGGAGCAATGCCGTCAGTTAATTCAAGCGAAAGAGCAGAAATTGGGCCGTAAGCTGACTGCCTGTGTGGTAACCTTTGGTTGTCAGATGAACTTTAAGGATTCTGAAAAATTATTAGGAATTCTGAAGAAAATCGGGTATGAGGAAACAGATGACGAGCATGCTGATTTAGTACTTTATAATACATGTACAGTCCGTGAAAATGCGAACTTGAAAATTTATGGACGACTTGGTTACTTACATAAAATCAAGGAAAAGAATCCGGAAATGATTATTGGATTATGTGGCTGCATGATGCAGGAACCTCATGTAGTAGAGAAGTTAAATAAGAGCTATCGCTTTATTGATTTAATCTTTGGAACACATAATGTATTTATTCTGGCAGAATTGTTATATGAACGTCTTTTGACAGGACATAAAGTGGAAAGTATCTGGGATGGAACCACAGAGATTGTGGAAGATTTACCATCTATTCGTAAATATGACTTTAAATGTGGTGTAAACATTATGTTTGGTTGTAATAATTTCTGCACCTACTGTATCGTTCCTTATGTTCGTGGAAGAGAGCGAAGCAGGGACCCGGAAGAAATTATCAAGGAAATTGAGTCTTTAGCGACAGATGGCGTGGTGGAAGTAATGCTTTTAGGGCAAAACGTAAATTCCTATGGAAAGACCTTAGACCATCCGATTTCTTTTGCAGAACTATTACGTCGTGTGGAACAGGTAGAAGGAATTGAACGAATCCGTTTTATGACTTCTCATCCAAAGGATTTGTCAGACGAACTGATTGAAGTGATGGCAAATTCCAAGAAAATCTGTAAACAGATGCATCTTCCGTTACAGTCTGGAAGCTCCAGACTTCTTGACCGAATGAATCGTCATTACACGAAGGAAGATTATCTTTTGATTGTCGAAAAATTACGGAAAGCCATTCCTGATATCGGACTTACGACAGATATCATTGTGGGATTTCCGGGAGAAACGGAAGAAGACTTTGAGGAAACACTGGATGTGGTTTCCAAGGTTCGTTATGATTCTGCATTTACCTTTATTTATTCCAAACGCTCCGGAACACCGGCAGCGGAAATGGAAGATCAGGTTCCGGAATCTGTGATTAAAGAACGATTTGATCGTTTACTGAAACTGATTAACAGCATTTCCAAGGAAAAGACAGCTGTATTGGAAGGAACGACACAGTCTGTTCTTGTGGAAGAAAAGAATGGAAAATTAGAAGGCTATGTATCCGGAAGACTGAGTAATAATTCTGTAGTGCATTTTCCGGGATGTGAACAGTTAATTGGAAAAATTGTTTCCGTAAACTTGAAGGAAGCAAAAGGATTTTACTATATGGGAGAAATGGTGGAATAAAATGGGATTACCTCCAATGATGCAGGATGTTTGGGATCATCACTTAGATGAACTCACTCCAATGATGAAGAATTATTTAGAAACAAAAAAACAAAACCCGGATTGTATTATCTTTTACAGATTGGGTGATTTCTATGAAATGTTTTTTGATGACGCAACAACTGCTTCCAGGGAAATGGAGATTACATTAACCGGAAAGAGTTGCGGATTGGAAGAAAGAGCTCCGATGTGTGGAGTTCCTTTTCATGCCGTGGATACGTATTTGAATCGTTTGGTATCAAAAGGATACAAGGTATGTATTGTAGAGCAGGTGG
>CACXEU010000014.1 GCA_902766735.1 uncultured Lachnospiraceae bacterium | reverse complement strand
CGAGTACAGGCGTCGGCATAGTCGCGAGGAGTCATGGAAAGAGATACGCGACGGCATCAGTGAGGTCGGCATCCTCGACATGCAGATTTTCATTCTCGGCACCCGTCTGGTGATGATAGTCGAGACGCCGCTCGATTTCGACTGGGATGAAGCCATGACTCGTCTGGCCACGTTGCCCCGTCAGCAGGAATGGGAAGACTACATGGCCATGTTCCAGCAGTGCCGCGAAGGAGCAACTAGCAACGAAAAGTGGCAGATGATGGAGCGAATGTTCTATCTGTACGAGTAAGCACCATCTCTTACTCCCCGTTTCCGTTTGACACACATTAATTATATAAGTACAGTGGATTAGAATCTCTGATTTGTACTCAGAGGATACAGGTTTGAATCCTGTTTGAAGCTCTATTATTATTAAATTTATCAAATATGAGTAAGAAAAAGAATTTTATAAGAGTAAAGAAAGAAGATGGAACATATGGTTATGTTCAGACAAACTCGAATAGTAGAGCATTAGAATTTGACGCGAACAGAGGAATGTTTAAAATACATGATTAGCCAAATGAAAAGTCCCATTTTACATGGGGATGGAATGTTCCAGAAGTTGTTCCAACATCAAAGAATGTATATAACGGAGGAGATGTAGGAGAAATAACAGTTACTGCAAAAGCACCAGAAAAGAAATTTATACAAGCTGATAATATGTTCTATCCTACAGATGAAATGATTAGGAAACGTCAAATAATGGATAATTTAGAAATGGCAGCAGGTAATTTAATGACTGGAGGATATGCTTCTATAGCAAAAAGTGGTGCAGAAGAAATAAAAAATGGCAACTATCTTTCAGGAGCATTTCAATTTGCATCACCACTAATGGTTTCCCATTTCTCCGTACTCCAGTAAAAATGGCTAAAGGACTGACAGGAGCTGCTATAGCTGATAAAGTGTCCAACGACGCATGGGCACGTACCTTTGGGAGAGGAAACACTCTTGCACAAGATATTTCTAACGTTACAGGTTTATCAGAATCAGATTCTCATTTCTTTAATCCAGCAACATGGTGGGGATTTAAAATGGGAATGAATACACATCGTTGGAGACCTAATGGAAAGTTAGGAGTGAATGGAAGTCCTAATATTCCAGAAGGCTACATATTTGTAAGAAAATTAAAACTAAGAAATAAAGATGGTATTCGAGAAGTAACTTAGATTAAAAATAATGAAACATAGAAATATGCAATATTAGAAGATATGGGGAAAAATCCTATTTCTAAAACAAATTAGGTTGATTTAAGAAATTACAAAGGCGAAAAACTTACTGGAAATGAAGAAGGATTTGATCAATGGGCACTTAGACAAACTCCAGAAACAGATCATTTTGCTAATTTGTCTCACGGACTAAATAATGAAAAATTATTACCCATTATGAATAGAGAATTTGAAGCATTACCCAATGGATCTAGAGTTGATTTAGGAGAAATATTTTCAAGTGACAGTAGTAGTAACCTATTATAGTTTGTAAGAAGAAATAATAAAAGGATTAAAATGGTTCTCCCAAAAAATCCAGATGAAATGACAGTTTCAAATAACTATGGAACACGTGGAATAGAATCTGAACGAATATTTAATGAATAGTTAGATAAATTATTGGATTTATATGAATATTCTCCAAATGCAGTTCCAAAAGCTGTTTATAATCCAAGTACTAATACTTTAACTGTTCCTAAATTATCTTTTATCAAATTATTCAAGAGAGGTAATAAAATTTATAATAATACGTTATTAAAGAAAAAGTATGGAATTAACATTTGAGAAATGGGAAGATGGTCGGTGGTTTGTTGTTCTGCCCGACTACGATGGTGATCAAGAAGACCTTGAAATGGTTGATGGTGCTGATAAATTATTAGATATATTGACTACTGACGGTCTATATGTTAATCTTAAAATTAGTCTTGAAGAAGACCCTGATATGTATCATTTACATCTTGTTAAACACGATGAATTAGGAGGAACATATGAGGTTATGAATCATGGACGTTTTCTCCACAAAGACATTTGGTTATGTAATGTAGTACATTTTGTTTACGGACAACATCCTGATGATATATGGTTTGAACCAATAGACTAATTTAAGCAAAACAGTTACTTGAAAAATTAGAAAAACTATAATAGAAGTCCGAAAAAAGGTGCGTCAATATTGACGCACCCTCAAAAGAATTTTAGGAAGTCTTGCGGTAGACCCATTCTACCTGTTCCCAGTTACTATCCTAAGTGTGAAATGGATAATCCACAACCGAATATGAACAGGCAATAAAACCTGCTAATTGCAATATGTAAACTAACAATTTCTTACTTAGTATGAACTAAGCAATTTTATTCATAAGCACCTCCTTTCTTTCGGACTTCTTTAATTGAAACGACATATTTCAACTGAGACCTTATTATATAAACGAAATTAAAAATAAAATATTATGTTCTATTTGAAACGCTTTCTTAATGCACAAGAATCTGGAGGAATGTATGATAATATGTCAAATTATCAAACAGCCTTACAAGAGATTCGAAATGGACATAAGCAAACACATTGGATATGGTACGTCTTTCCACAAATGAAAGGATTGGGTAAATCTGAAATTTCACAATTCTATGGAATCGACGGACGCGAAGAAGCCTATGCTTATATAGAACATCCAATCCTTCGTGAACGACTTGTAGAAGCAACAAGAGCTGTACTTAATAATGGTAAATCGGTTTATGAAATTTTTGGACAAGATACTATTAAAGTCCGTTCATGTATGCTTCTTTTTGCATCGGTATCCGATATTCCAGAATTTAAACGATTAATTCAAAAATATAAATGGAAATAAAAAGGTACTGAACCTAATCAGTACCTAAAACTTATTTTCGTTTCATTGGCAATCTTCTCCAATACGAATGGATAAACTACCAACGACTATACCAGAATCTCCAGTATGAACGAAAACAGTTTTCAACCGCACGTTATTATTCATAATAACCTCCTTTCCTATTAAAAGATTTAAAGTCTAAAAACAGGTTATACTCTTTTCAGAGTTGGAGTGCTGTTTAGTTAAGAAACGAAAATAAGTTATATTTATTATATTCAATAAACTATCTCACCAACCATGCGTTGAAGGAGTTACGAGGCCGTTTAATTTTTCAGGCGGACTTTGTTTTAAAAAGGAGAGCCTACCTCCTTATTTTTTAGAAGCCAAGTCTATTATGAGCATAACAAGTATAGAACATTACTCCAAGGCAGTTCGTAATGGAGGATTTGATAGGTTGGAGAAAGCTATAGTAGATGATTATGCTGGTAATAATTAGGAAATTTTAGGACTAGCTGCTGGTCAAGATAAAAATGCAGCAATAGTATATGATTGGATAAATCATCACCGACAAGAGATTTTAAAACACAAGCCTACAAGGCATTATGCTACAGATGTTGCCGACAATAACATGACAGAATTTTTTCTGTCAGGAAGCAATAAATATCCTTATCATCCGTTTTTCTTACAGTGGTTAAACAAACACGCTCCTGCTGTAGGAACTGGCATAACAGTAACAGGCGGGGCTGCTAAAACAGTAAATAACAATGAATGAATTAGAAGAATTTGAGAGAAAAATGAATGAGCGGATTTCTAATCCAGCTCCGTATGAAAAATGTCTGGAAAAACACCCAGAATATAAATATGATTTTGGAATAGATACATATAGGTGTGGAGAAAATCCCCAATTACAATTTGAGTATAATAAAAGAAGAAATAACAATCAAATAGAACTTTACGAAATCTCTAAAAAAGAAGGGTTAATTGATCCTGATATGTCGTTTGAAGAGTTTCTTGGAATGACCCTTGAAGATATAAAACATAATTGTGAACTATTTAATAAATTAGAGATTTAATTATACAACAGAAGATTTACTTGGAAAAATAATGGGTTGATGAAGTTGCAATGTGTTATTAAAACAAGTAATCTGAAAAAATCATTGATGATAAAAAAGAGTTTGCTTGCACAGACTCTTCGGAATTATCTGATGTTATGCGGAGTCACAGCTCCAATTATCTAAGACTATAAAAAACTTTCATTGTATTTAAGAAGGTTGCTGATTACCTTAAAATCAGATGACTGTTCATCGAGGCTCAACAAGATAGAATCGAGCGTTACTGGTGACACTGACAAACTGACATTCAAACGGGTGTCAGTTGTTTTTTTGTCTTTTATTTTCCTTTTTTCATTCATTTTAAACTTTGGCACGGTATTTGTTATGTAAAAATTACGCAATGTTATCGTTGTTTGATTTCAAAAAAGAGATTATCATTTCAAAATTTAATCGTGAGTGTATAAATCAGAGTTTTAATGTTTAATAAAAAAAGGAGTATAAAAATGAATTTTTCAGATGCTATTACGAATGCCAAGAATCTGGCAAAGAACTATTTTGGTGAGAGAAAAGAGTATGAACTGCAGTTCAATCACGAAGAAGACAACTGTTGGTATATTGATTTTCCCAACTGGGGCTTCTCCCATCATAACCTGATGATGGTGTCGGGTGCCGACAAGTTGTGTGCTTTCTTGTCGGACGATGACAAGTTTGCCTATGTCAAAGTCATTCCTGCCAAGAAAGAGGAAGACCATCCGGGTTATGCCAAGCTTGTGCAGAAGAGCCACTCTCTCTTCGGAGGCAGCACCTATCAGGTTACCGGACTTGAGGGCTTCGACCGCGAAATCTGGCTGTGTCCGGTGACGCTGTTTGTGCTGGGCGAATACCCGAAGTACATTTATTTGAAGAAGAATGAGAAACCGACGCCGAAGTCTGACAACCAGCCAGAAACTGACAGCACACCGAAGGCAGACAACCTCTCTGAAACCGGCAACCAGACAGAAGCCGCCAACGCGCCGAAGGCAGATGCTGCCAAGCCTGAGCCGTCCAAGCCTTCAGCCAATGGGAAAGCCCACATCTACAATCTGATTATTGTTGATGAGAGCGGTTCGATGAGTCAGCTTCGCGAAGCCACCATGTCGGGTGTGAACGAGACCATCTCCAGCATTCGCAGTGCCCAGGAGGAGTTTGGCGATACACAGGAACACTTCCTCACGCTGGTCACCTTTGACAGTGGCGGCAATCGACCCGACGTGCGCACACTCATTGATTGCCAGCCTATAGGCGAGGTAAAGGACTTCAACGTCTATATGCCTTCGGGTTGCACACCGCTGTACGATGCGATGGGGCAGTCGCTCTCGACGTTGCATGCCCGCATCAAGGCCGACGACGATGCCTCGGCAGTTGTCACGGTGTTGACCGACGGACTGGAGAATTCTTCCCATGAGTGGAATGCCCATCGTCTGCGCCAGCTCATCGAGCAGTTGAAGGAGCAAGGCTGGTCGTTCTCCTACATGGGTTCGGCTCACAACGTGAAGGAGGTCACCGACCTGCTTGCCATCGAGAACGTTGTAGAGTTCAGCCACGACCAGCTGGGTGCAGCCAGCACATGGGAGCGTGAACAGTCGTCGCGTCGGGCCTATTACCGCAAGATGGGTGAGATATATTCATCCGGCGTGTGCTTGTCGAAAGAAGAAATGCTGAAGCAAAAGAGAGGCTTTGCCGAAAGCTATTACGAGAACCGTATCACCCCCGACCGCATCACTTCGTTGCAGCCCAATGAGGTTTTTGTCTTCGGCAGCAATGCCCAGGGCAACCACGGTGGCGGCGCTGCCGCCTTTGCCATGCACAACTTCGGTGCCGTATGGGGACAGGGCGAGGGCATGCAGGGACAGAGCTACGCCATTCCCACGATGGAGGGCATAGACAGTCTGCAAGAGGCCGTCTGGCGATTCATCGACTATGCCGACAGTCATCCCAACAAGCGTTTCCTTGTCACGCGCATCGGCTGTGGCATTGCCGGCTATCGAGTCAGCGAGATAGCGCCGTTGTTCAAGCCGTGCATCAAGCTGGAGAATGTCTCCCTCCCTGCCGATTTCTGGAAAGTGCTGGGACTTGACATTCATTTCTAATCTAATGTTTTTCAGCAACCGTTCTACGGCCGGTTCTGGTTCCTATCCCAAATATCAATATCTTTAGGCCTCCTTTATTGACACTTGCGAGAGTGATGGTAGAGAGGTGTTCTTCCGGCCACAAATAGATAATAGAATGTTCAGAATTTGTTCTGGCTAAAATATTTTTTGAAAAAAAACTGAAAAAATTTGGATGTATTAATAATTTTATCTACCTTTGCACCGAAAAAGTATTGCTCTCTGCGCCGGAGAGCAATATTTTATTATAGTAATTCATTCTTAGTCGGAGAGCAATTGTATGATGTTTTTGTTGGTTTGAT
>CACXEU010000013.1 GCA_902766735.1 uncultured Lachnospiraceae bacterium | reverse complement strand
TAACCTGAAAGCTGATGACGGGAATTGAACCCGTGACCTCTCCCTTACCAAGGGAACGCTCTACCCCTGAGCCACATCAGCCTGCCATTTTTCGGCAACGAAAATATAATAGCATATTTTTATTTGTTTTACAATATTTTTTCCAACAAAAAATCGACAACCTTATTTCAAAAAGTCGTCGATTCTTAATTACGAAATAAGCTTATTTCACTCTGTAGGTAACAACCTTACTTTTCTTATATCCCTTAAGTTTAGCTGATATCTTAATTTTAACCTTCTTCTTTAATTTTGCTTTTAACTTTACTGTAAATTTACCTTTTTTATTTGCCTTTACAGTATAAGATTTCTTTCCTACTACCACTTTTATCGTAGCATCTTTTTTGGCAGTTCCGGTAATTTTCTTTGTTCCTCTTTTATATTTCTTCAGTTTAGGAGCTGCGAGCCTTGAAATGTTTGTCGGAGGTGCGATATTCGCTTTTACCTTTACCACTGCTTCCTTCTGGTCCTGAAACACTTTGAGATAATAAGTTCCTACCCCTAACATCAACCCACCTGTGTTTGCTGATGATGGATATTTATTGCCCAAGAAATATCCATCGTAAATATACCACTCCTTATTCTTCTGCTTTTTTAATTGTGACGTTAAATCTGTTCTGTCATCAGAATATAATTTATAACCAACACATGGCTTTTCATATACCGATGCAACAGAAACATTCATATCAAAACTAACAATCGATGGTTTCGTTAATTTAAACACAAAAAATTGTTCTTTACAGCTATCTGTAATCAAGCACGATTTAAATTCTCCGGCTTTTAAAGGAATTGCGTCTTCTTCTGTGCTTGCAGAAACATTTCCGCTTCTTGGAAGATACTGTGCTCTGATTTCTGTTGTAACCGTTCCCTTGGATTCTTTTCCGTTTTTTCCATGATACGCTACATAATATGTTCCTTCTTCCAAAATAACATATCTTTCGTTCTTTTTATTCTTTTCTGTATCGCATTGTAGTTTCTTAACAACAACTCCTGATAAATCTTCAACATTCGGCGTATTTATATTTCCCAAACTTTCCCAGTTTTCTTCACAAACTGAGGAAACAATTGTAAATTTCACATATGCTGGTTGCTTCAGTGAAAATTTAATGTAAAAATCATCATCCTTATGTTCATCGCCTTCTGCCCAATCAAATGAAACAACTTTACCGTTTCCAGTCGCCGTAATATTACTTACTGCATTTACAGGTGCATCAATTGTTTGAGCCGCCTTTACTTTCTCCGAAAAATTCCCGAAAACAAACATTCCGACAACTATAGCAGTCGTTAATACAACGCCTAAAAATCTTTTCATTCTCATCGTTTCGCTTCCTTTCATGAAAAATATACTCTTTCGTAATTCTATCACAGCCCAATTTATCCGTCAATTTGTCGTCTCTGTCGAACAATTTCATAAGCCAATACTCCTGTAGCTACAGAAGCATTCAGAGAGTCGATATCTCCAGCCATTGGAATAGATGCGATAAAATCACATTTTTCTTTTACCAGACGGCTAACTCCTTTCCCCTCATTTCCGATTACCAACCCAATCGGTCCTTTTAAATCCAAGTCATACATAGTAGTCCCGCCCATGTCCGCACAGACAAACCATAATCCTTCTTTTTTCAAATCTTCAATTGTTTTTGAAAGATTTGTAACTTTAGCAACAGGTGTATAGTTAAGCGCTCCTGCCGAAGTCTTTGCAACAGTTGCTGTCAAACCGGTTGCACGGTGTTTTGGAATAATCACGCCATGAGCCCCGGCTAAATTTGCAGTACGGATGATTGCTCCCAGATTATGGGGATCTTCAATATCATCCAACAAAATGATAAACGGTGCTTCGCCTTTTTCTTCTGCATTCTTTAAGATATCGTCCACACTTGCATATTCATACGCTGCCATGTAGGCAATCACACCTTGGTGGCGTCCTGTCTCCGACATCTGATCCAGACGTTCTTTTTTCACATAATTGATTACAGTATCATGTTTCTTTGCCTCGCGGATTACCGTGTTCATGGAACCTTCTTTACAATGTTCCAAAACAAAAAGCTTATCTATGGTTTTCCCCGCACGATAAGCTTCGATTACTGCATTACGACCTTCTATGGTGAATTCTTCGTATCTCATTAATTTTCCTCTCCAATCAATTCCAATCCTTTTCGAATCAGTTCCATCATACGTTCTGACTGTTCCGTAAGATAAAGCCATCCCATCAGTGCCTCAAAACCGGTTGCAGTTCGGTAGTCACTCATGGAAGCATTCTTTGCTCTGGTGATTGCCTTGGCATTTCTTCCACGCTTAAAGATTGTCATTTCCTGCTCCGTAAGTAAATCCTGAATGGCAAAAATCATCTTCGCCTGAGTCTGTGCTTTCACTAAATCGGAAGCAGCCTTGTGAATCTTATTTACCTGACGGTTTGCTTCATCCACAATGATGGTACGAATCACAATCTCATAGATTCCGTCCCCGATGTACGCTAAGGTCAACGGGGAATAATCTACAATATTGATATCCTTTAAATTCATTTGTTCTTTCACAATTCGAAAAATATCATTCATAACTTAACTTCTGGACCACTTGGTTCCTTCTCTTGTATCCTTTAAAATAATTCCCTTTGCTGCCAATTCATCACGGATGCTGTCAGCCAAAGCAAAATCTTTGTCTTTCTTTGCTTGGGTACGTTTTGCGATCATTTCTTCAATGTAATCTTCATCGCCTACTGCCTCTGTTTCTTTCTCAAGAATTACGCCAAGAACATTGCAAAGCTGCTCTAAAATCTCGTAGAGTTTTGCGGCAAATTCTTTTGTACTTTCTGCATTCACAATGCTATTCGTAAATTTCACATATTCAAACACCGCAGAAATCGCATTGGCTGTATTGCAATCATCTTCCATTGCTGTTTCAAATTTCTTTACATATTCCTGTGCTTCAGAAAGATTCTTTGCTTCGTCTTCTGTCATAACATAATCTGCACCCTTTGCCTTGGCATCACGAATCTTTTCGCCTGCATTGACGATTCGTTCCAAACCGTTCTTCGCAGCTTCCATTAAATCTGCACTGAAATTCAACGGACTTCTGTAATGAGCACTTAACATAAAGAATCTTAATACTTGCAAATCATACTTTTCTGAAATATCACGAACAGTAAAAAAGTTTCCTAAAGATTTTGACATCTTGGTACCATCAATATTTAAAAAAGCGTTATGCATCCAATATTTTGCAAAAGGAACCCCGTTCGCCGCTTCACTCTGTGCAATTTCATTTTCATGGTGCGGGAAAACAAGATCTTCTCCACCGGCATGAATATCGATTTCATCTCCCAGATATTTCTTTGACATCACGGAACATTCAATGTGCCATCCCGGTCTACCATCACTCCATGGAGACTGCCAAGCCGGTTCTCCTTCTTTCTTTGGTTTCCAGAGAACGAAATCCAATGGATCTTCCTTGGATTCTTCTCCTGCTACTTTAATATTTCTATGACCTGCTTCCAAGTCATCAATGTTCTTCTTAGACAGTTTTCCATAATCCTTGAACTTTCTGGTTCTAAAATATACGGTTCCGTCTGCATCATACGCATAACCTTTATCAATCAAGGTCTGAATCATGGAAATCATTCCGTCAATTTCCTGCGTAGCCAATGGATGCTTTGTGGCAGGCATTACATTCATACCTTCCATATCCTTCTTACATTCTTCTATGTATCTCTGAGAAATCTCCTCAGCTGTTTTTCCTTCTTCAATAGCTTTCTTGATAATTTTGTCATCCACATCCGTAAAATTGGAAACATAATTAACTTCATATCCTTTGTATTCCATATAACGTCTAAATGTATCAAATACAATCATCGGTCTGGCGTTTCCAATATGAATAAAATCATATACCGTTGGTCCACAGACATACATAGTCAGTTTTCCTTCCTGCAATGGTACAAAATCTTCTTTTTTCTTTGTTAATGTATTGTAAATTTTCATAATTGATCCGATGCACCTTTCGTACATCTACTCCTTTCCTACCATTTAAACGTAATCATTGATATAAAATCCGTTCTCAGAACAAATTTTAGGTAGTCCTTCGATGATTTTATAGCCAAAAATATGGGATGTCAACTCTCCAATGGTTAAATCAATAACCGGAAGATTATTTTGTTCTCCATCCTTCACCTTATCAATTGTCATAATCCCTTTTTCAAAAGAAACCTTATGCAATCCGTTATTCTCCTGAATCATAGAATCGGACAAGTTTATGAGAGCCTCTCCTGAGCCGTAAACATTCATTCGTCGTACCAGATTTTTCAGATTCACAATTCGAGCCATTACATAAGGCTTTCCCTTTGGTTCCAGCCAGCTCATTGTACTTTGAATGGATTCATCCAGAACTTCCTCTAACACCTCGTCATCCAACCAGATACGATATCCTACAATCACTTTATTTTCAATATAGATTTCGATGAAGCCACCTTCCACCTCAATGAGTTCCATCATCTTTCTGAAATAGTCCACATCCCTACAAAGGGTAACATCATAATACTTTTCCGTGTAGGTCTGTGCAAAAATGGACAATCTAACTAAATCAGATTTTTCCGCCTTTCTGGAAATCAAGGTATGAGTCGGCTTTCTACGATGCACTTCCGGTTTCGTTTCATGCTTATCCATTACATATGAAAATCCTAAAGAATGATAGATGTCTGCATTCACCTCATTAGAGGGGATAATATATGTAAAAGGTTCCTTATCCTGATACATATCTTCCAATACCTGCGCAAAGATATTCTTCATATATCCTTTATTTCTATAAACGATATCGGTACACACCCCGTAAATATATAGAATCCTGCTTTTGAATTTTCCAACAATCGCATTTTTCGGAATCAGATGAAGTCCACTGATGATTTGTCCCTTTTCTTCGTTCACTGCCACATAGGAGTTCTTTAGACGTTGGTTAAAGAAATAATCCGTATATGCTTTGGTATCTTCCGGAAAACATTGTTCATATAATTCTCGGATATTCTGTTTTTCCTGTTCTTCCAAATATCTAATCATAAAAACTTCTCTCTATTTTTGAATTATTGTATACTTCTCCACAAGATAAATCGGATGATAAGATAACTTGGATTTTCGCAACCCTTCTAATCCCATATCGTCTTCCCGATTCACTTTACCGGCATTCGGAAATGCCTCTTTCAAAAATTCGCTGCACAAATATTGGTATAATCCTCTAATGTTAGGATTCGCCTTTTCCACCGGGATATACACCATATCTTCTATCTCGCAATAATTCCCTATAGTAAAACCTTGAAGTTTTTCATCTATATAAACACCACCGATTCGATACGGGAACGTGTTCTCATGTTCCAATAAATATAAGATTCCCCTTATTTCACTGTCAATCAGTTCGTGTTCTTTCGTATGCTCCTTCCCCTTTTTCCATTTTCGAAGAAATTCCAGAATTTCTCCTTCATTTTCTGAGTTCAGAAAAACGAATCGATACCTTCCTTCATATTCTCTTCGGAAAGCATTCAAATGATTTTTCTTTCCATGATATTTTTTTCCGGAGAACTGTCTTAATTTTTCAGCATCATACACATAATCCGCATAAGTTCGATCTGGTATGATAACATATTGTTCCTCTGATAATTCTAACTGTTCCAGTGCCTTACGATCCACCAGGTACATAGTCATCTTTTTCTTTAACACTTTATTAAAATATGTTTCCGCCTGTGAAAAGCACGACTTTAAATCCTCATCCTTACAGCACGGAACCGTCGTATAATATTGACCATCTGAACTTTTAGCAACCCAGATCAGTCCCTGCTCCGTCAGAAAATATTGAGTAGGATACTGTTCCTTCCACATATACAATGCCATCAGATTACTATCCGCCGTCTCCGGTCTTCTAAGATTATAATATGTTTGCAACAATTCATAATCTTCCAATTCTATATCCTTCAGATGATATTCCAATTTTTCACCTTCTTCTTATAAGGTTAACTACCTATTTCAATAGAACAATGGCCTGAGAAGAAATTCCTAACCCTTCTCCAGTAAAACCAAGTCCTTCCTCTGTAGTTGCTTTTACACAAATCTGGTCTTCCCTGATTTGCAATGCTTTTGCAATGTTCTTTACCATTTGCTCACGATAAGGCGCAAGCTTTGGTCTCTGACAAATAACGGTGGAATCAATATTCCCGATTTCAAACTGATTATCTCGTAACAATTGACCCACATGCTCCATCAGTTTTATGCTGGAAATTCCTTTATACTGCGGATCTGTGTCCGGAAAATGTTTTCCAATATCCCCTAACGCTGCAGCTCCCAGTAATGCGTCCATAATCGCATGTAATAATACATCTGCATCTGAATGGCCTAAAAGCCCTTTCTCGTAAGGTATTTCCACGCCGCCTAAAATTAATTTTCTGTCTTCTGCTAACTTATGAACATCATAGCCCATTCCTATTCTCATGGTCTACCTCCTTGTCTCACGAAAAATATCTTATCATAAAATAAAGAAAAAGGCACCAAAACCGTAAAAGTTTCTGATACCTTTTCTTTATTGTCTCTAACGACCTGCTAGTAGCGAGAGAGGGATTTGAACCCACGACACCACGGGTATGAACCGTGTGCTCTAGCCAACTGAGCTATCTCGCCATATGTGCATTTTTAAATTTGTAATGGGACCTACAGGGCTCGAACCTGTGACCCCCTGCTTGTAAGGCAGATGCTCTCCCAGCTGAGCTAAGATCCCATACAGATTTAAACTGCTCTGCTAGTATATAATTTTAG